>CAYPKQ010000084.1:0-10531 GCA_964411355.1 uncultured Lachnospiraceae bacterium | reverse complement strand
ATGTTCTTTCATTCGTTTGCAGCGAAATTTTTTCCGGCGGACTGCTTCTCGGAGCAATTTTTATGGCAACCGACTATGTAACAAGTCCCGTAACTGCCAAGGGAAGGCTGATATACGGCGCACTTTGCGGTGTCATTGCGGTATTTATCAGATATTTCGGCGGTTATCCCGAGGGCGTTTCTTTTGCGATCCTCATTATGAACACCCTTGTTTACTATCTTGACAAATTCACAAGACCAAGCCCCTTCGGAAAAATAAAGGGAGGTGCATCGAATGGCTAAAAATACAGATAAAAAGCTGGATTTCAAAGAGATATTCCGTATTGGCGGCGTTCTCTGCATAATCTGCGCATCGGTTGCACTCATACTTTCCTTTGTCAATATGATAACGCTCGAAAAGATAGCGGAAAATGAGGAAATGGAAAAAAGAAATGCCATAATTGCCCTTTTCGGCTCTGAAAATGTTGAATATTCAACTCTTGAAGATGCACCCGAAACGGTAAATGATATTTATAACGTTACCGAGGGAGGTTCTGCGCTTGGCTATTGCGTCAGCCTTGCACCAAGCGGATTTGGCGGCGGGATCAGCCTGATGGTGGCTGTGGATTCGGAAGGAAAGGTTGTCGGCACTCGCATAGTTTCACATTCCGAAACCCCGGGTCTCGGAAGCAGAATTGAGAATGAGAGCTTTCTTTCACAGTTCGTCGGTGCAAACTCCGCAAGCTCTGATTATGATATAATTTCCGGCTCGACAATCAGCTCTAAGGCTGTTGTCGCCGGTGTAAATACTGCGCTTGAAGCACTTTCGGGCGTTTTGGGAGGAGGCATGTCAAATTGAGTGAAAAGAATACTGATATGAGCTTTTTGGCACAGCTTAAAAACGGCATAATCGATAATAACCCAACCTTGGTTCAGCTTCTCGGTATGTGTCCCACTCTCGCTGTCACAACGTCGGTTTCAAATGCCATAGGTATGGGACTTGCGGCAACTGCGGTTCTTATCTGCTCAAATATGTTTATCTCGCTTCTGCGAAAATTCATCCCATCGCAGGTGCGTATCGCCGCATTTATCGTTATTATCTCGGGCTTTGTTACAGCAGTTGAGCTACTTATTAAAGCATTTTTCTTTGACCTTTACGGCGCACTTGGACTTTTCATACCCCTTATCGTCGTAAACTGCATAATTCTTGCCAGAGCAGAAGCCTTTGCTTCCAAAAATAAGGTGTTACCCTCTGCCATCGACGGTCTTGCTATGGGTCTCGGCTTTACGGTTGCCCTTATCATAATCGCAACCATCCGTGAGATCATCGGTGCGGGAACATTTCTTGGATTCCCCGTGCTCGGCTCGGCATATAAGCCGGCAATACTCTTTATTTTGCCTCCAGGAGCATTTCTGACACTCGGATTTGTCATTGCGGCGGTACAAAAATTCCGCAATTCCAAATCCGATAAGGAAAGACTCGCAAGACTTTCAAATATTGAGGACGAAAAGGAGGATGAAGAATGATCTCGTTATCTTTTGTTGATACTTTGCTCCTTATGTTCAGTGCCATAATCATTGAAAACTTCATTTTCTCAAAATTCTATGGCTGCTGTCCCTTCCTCGGTGTTTCGGAAAAGCCCGATACTGCGCTCGGTATGGGCATGGCGGTTACTTTCGTCATTACCCTTTCGAGTGCCGTCACATGGATAGTTTATTACGGAATTCTTGTTCCGCTGAAGCTTGAATATCTTAAAACCATCGCATTTATACTTGTAATTGCAGCGCTGGTTCAGTTCATCGAAATGTTCTTGCGTAAATTCGTGCCCGCTCTTTACAGTGCTCTCGGAATTTACCTTCCCCTTATTACAACCAACTGTGCCGTACTCGGCTCGGCTCTTGTTAATATTCAGAATAATTATAATTTTATCACCTCTGTTTGCTATGGCTTTGCCGCAGCTCTTGGATTTACTCTCGCCATCGTTGTTTTTGCGGGAGTTCGTCAAAGAATGGAATTTGCAGAGCCACCCAGAGCATTTTCGGGATTCCCACTTACCCTTATCGCCGCAGGACTTGTTGCAATGGCATTTTCGGGCTTCTCGGGAATACATCTTTAAGGAGGTGCGAAAATGAAAGAAATTTTGATAACTGTACTTATTTTTGCAGGGCTCGGCGCACTTTTCGGAGCGATCCTTGCGATAGCATCAAGGCTTTTTGAAGTTAAGGTTGATGAGAGAGTTCCGCTTATTATGGAAAATCTTCCCGGAGCAAATTGCGGAGGATGCGGTTTTTCAGGCTGTGCTGCACTTGCAGAAGCCATTGCGAGAGGCGATGCAAAGCCCGATGCCTGCACGGTTTGCGACAATGCAAGCGCAAGAGCGATCGGTGAGATAATGGGTATTGCAGTTGGAGAGAAAAAGAGAATGAGAGCGCAGGTAATGTGCTCGGGACACGGCGGCGCAGCAAAGAAAAAATATGCTTATAGCGGTGCTCCCGATTGTATTGCTGCAGAAAGACTTGGAGGCGGAGATAAGCTTTGCCCCAACGGATGTATCGGTCTTGGAACTTGTGTTTCAGCTTGTCCCATGGATGCTATCAGCGTCCATGACGGTGTGGCACAGGTCGATTATAAAAAATGCGAGGGCTGCGGAGTTTGCGTTTCAGCTTGCCCTAAGCATATAATTAAGCTCATCCCCTTTGATGCGGCTCATTGGGTTGGATGCATGTCGGTTGAAAATGGCGCAAATACACGTAAGCAGTGTGACAACGGATGCATAAGCTGCCGCCTTTGCGAAAAAGGCTGCGAATACGGTGCTATAACGGTAAATGACTTTGTGGCTTCTATCGATTACAGCAAATGCGTCAACTGCGGAAAATGCGTTGAGAAATGCCCCAGACACATCATCTGGTCGGCTCATAAAGAAAACGGTAATCTTGTTATCGTAAGAACAGAATAATAAATGAAGGGGCTGATTTGTTCAGCCCCTTTTGCTTGTAAACAGTGATTTAGCGGCACGTGAAGGCGAACGCAGTTTTAAAGTTTTGGTCAAGCTTTTCGCCTCCGCAGACAGCGACCGGCGGTGTCGCCGACTCCCAAAAACTTTTGAAAAAGTTTTATCAAAACTTTCCCTGACAATATCCTCACGCACCGCTAAATTACTGTTTTTTCCATCAACAAAAACCGTCAAAAAATGGGAGCTACACCATATGGCGTAGCTCCCAAAAGCATTATTTCTTTTTCTTTTTAGCAATGATCAAAGCGATAGCAACCGCCACGACTATTACCACTGCAATTATCACAACGATAACCACGGGGAATCCACCGCTCTCTCCCATTGAGCCTGAAGAAACGGGAGCAGATGCATTATCACCTGCGATTTCCTCATCTGTCTCATCCTCGAATACAAAGAGAGGCTCTGTTGTAACTTCATCTGCCGCAGAAACATCGGTTTCCGGTGCATTTGTTGTTATTTCAACCTTTGTGCTCTCTGTTTCCGAAGCGGGAGGCTCACATTTGATTGGCTGAGGAGTGTTTGATGCCACATCATAGAAGGTCTTTCCATTATCGCTTGCATATGTCTCGGCATATGAGCCGGAAGTTCCGTAAATGTTTGAAAGATTTACATTTCCCTCAAAAACGGAAGTTCCGATCTCGGCAACCTGAGGGCTGACAATAACATTGGCGATGAGATAGTCATATGCAAATGTCCAAGCCTTGATCTCAGGAACATTGCTGAGGTCAAGAGTGCCTTCAATCGGCTCTGTTCCCTTTCGGTAGATAGATTTGAGGTTCGGACACTTCTCAAATGCCGCATTTTCGATTATAAAGCTGTCTGAATCGGGAATCCGGACAGTTTCAAGATTATCGCACTGTGTAAAGTTATATTTACCGATAGCAGTTATCGCATCACCAAGAACGACATGCTTTATCTGCTTCTTTATGCTGAACCAGGGTGAATTCTTGGAGCCGCCGCCATAATAGTTTACAATATCGCTGATCTCGCCTGCACCGTAAACGGTAAGTGTGCCGGTTGCCTCATCAAAGGCATAGCCGCAGCGAGAACCGCACATGACGATATCATCGGGCATTTCAACATAGTAATCATAAACTTCTTCGGGATTTGTGGAATTTATGAGCATATAGCCATTATCTTTCACATACTGAATGAGAGTATCATTGATAGTCGGAGAAAGAAGTCTCTTAAGCTTAAAGCCAAGGGTTCCGAGAAGGCTTGCGGAGGACGAAAGGAGAACCTCCTCTATTGCGGTATTTGTAATGATGGTATTAACCTTCGGAATCTTTGTAAGATCGCATCTTCCCTCAACCTTTTCGCCGCCGTCATACCAAACCGTAGTAAGAGAAGTACATCCGGAAAAAGCATCCGCATCTATCTGAGTAATGTTTCTTCCCATCTTTACCTCTTTAAGAGCCGTGTGGTTCTCAAATGCTTTGGATGTTACCTTGGCAAGCTGATGACCTATTTCAACATATTCGATCTCATTCTTGTAATCCGACCAGCCGAGCTTATCCTCGCATTTGTCAATTCTTCCTGTCTCATTCCAGCCGGATGTCTTGTTAGAGAAGAATTTGAGAGTCTTTGTTTCCTTATAATATACCCAATATGTATCATAATACTGACCGCCAATATAGCCGTATGCGGTACATTCATTCTGATCAAAGGCATCAAGTCCAACACCCTCTGCGGGAGTTGTTGTTTCGCTCTGAGTGGGAGAAGTAACAGGTGTATCGGATGGAGCGGGCTTTGTGCCCTTTGTTTCCTCGCCCGTATCAATATCTATAAATGTATATCCGTTTGCCTTTGCAAATTCAGCCGCCTTTGAGCTTGCCTTTGCCTTAATTGAGGGGAAAACGGTGTTGGTATTGAAAACAGAATCGCCCGCAAAGGTGGTCTCATCACCGAGAATGGTAAGAACCTTTAGGCCTTCTGTAAATGTAAGAGACTTTGCCTTTAGCGTAGTAACACCTGCAGGAACAATAAGCTCTGTAAGCGAGGGAGAATTCTTAATAAATTCCGTTCCAAGCTCACCCTTAAGATTTTCGGAAAGCTTCATTGCCTTCATGGACTTGCAGTTATCGAAAACATACGATCCGCCCTCAAAGCTTTCAACCGTGGAAAGATCAAATACATCCGAAGGTGCTCCACCTGCAGCATAAATAGAAGTAAGTGCATGACAGCCCTGGAAAGCTCCATCGCCTGTAATCTTCTTAAGCGATGCGGGAAGCTCTACCTCTGCAACAGTTCTGTTAAGAGCAAAAAGTCCGCCGCTTATCTCTGTGATTCCCTCTTTAATTATCGCCTTTTTAAGGCCTGCTGACTGTCCCCAGCCGTTCTGAATGGGAGTGTTCCAAGCAGCCTTTGCCCCCGTTACGGGGTCAATGCCATAAAGAACGGTAGAAGCAGTTTTATCGGTTGCTGCAGCGTCGATCTCGAAAACGACGGTCTTATCCGCTTCTGTAAATGTCCATTTAATGTTTGTGTATGTCTTGCCGTCGGAGGCGAACATATAGCCCGAGCCGTCTGCGGCAAGTATGCTGACTGTAAGCATAGTGCAAAGAAGAATTGCAAAGCTCACAAATGTCAAAATTTTTCTTTTTAGTTTCATCATTGTACCTCCAAAAAAGAATATATACTATGGGAGTCTCACCCTGTAATAAGATTATACTTAAAAATCCGAAAAAAGTCAAGGATGCTAAAAAAGTGAAAAATCCGTGATTTCAAACAATTTTCGAGGTGTTTTTTTGGTCATTTAACCCACTTTTTTTGCCCCCAAAAAAGTCAGCAAAAAAAGCCATGTGCCTTTTGCACCAAAGGGAAGAAATCTTTTTGTGCAATAGCACAAAAAACAGCTTTTAAAATTTTTCAAAAATTTACTGCTAATCACAAAATGGCAGTAACACTCATAAAAAAGCGGCTAAGCCGAATTTCGGCTTAGCCACATGAGATATAAAACTTATTTTGCTGCCTTTTTCTTCTTTGCTACTATAATGACCACAACCACAACTACTGCCACAACGACCACAGCGGCTACTGCGATAATTATGGAAAGTACACTTGTGGAGGAAGCCGAAAAATCACCCTCGTCAACAAACATGGGCATAGTCTCGGGAGCCGCTGTTGTATCTGCTGCGCTCTCGCTTTCAACCTCTGTTTCGGGAGCTGCTGTTGTCTCGGGAGCCGGCATTGTTTCGGACGCCTCTGTCTCTGTTTCAGCAGCGGTTGTCTCAGGAGGTGTGCAAGTGATAGGAGCGGGAGTATTAGATGCGATATCATAGAATGTTTTGCCGTTATCTGCCGCATATGTCTCAGCATATGAGCCGGGAGTACCGTAAACATTCACAAGATTCACATTTTCTTCAAATACCGATGTACCGATCTTCTCAACCTGAGGGCTTACTATGATATTTGCAATGAGCCAGTCATATGCAAATGTCCAAGAATTAAGCGCATGAACATTGCGAAGGTCTGCTGTACCTTCGATAGGTTCTGTGCCTGCGCGGTAAATAGACTTGAGGTTATGGCACTTTTCAAATGCCGCATTAAGGATCTCAAGATCGCCCTCTGCAGGTATCTGAACAGTTTCAAGATTTGTGAATTCACAGAAAGCATATTTACCTATAGTTGTGATATTTTCGGAAAGCACGATATGCTTAACTTCCTTCTTGATAGAGAACCAAGGTTGCTTCTTTGAACCGCCGCCATAGTAGTTTACAATGTCGTCGATAGCACCTGCGCCGTAGATTGTCATAGTTCCTGTAGCCTCATCAAAACCGAATACGCTTCTTCCGCCGCAAGAAGGAAGTGTGGGATCAACATATACCCAGAATTCATAGATCTCTTCGGGATTGTTGATATTCTGAAGGTTAAAGAGGTTTGTCTTTGCATATTCGATAAGCTCAGGAGTGATTGAATTTGCCCATATAGTCTTAACGGACGGGGGAAGGTCAACAGAAAGAGTTGTTGTGTTGTTAGGAAGGATAACCTCCTTAACAGCGGTGCCGCTGATGATGTTATTTACCTTCTGAAGTCCGCGAAGGTCTGCCTGACCCTCAACGCGCTCCTGATTGTTTCTCCAAATTGTAGTAAGAGCAGCACAGCCTGTGAAAGCATTACCGTCGATCTGGTTTACATTCTTACCAACCTGAACGTCTATAAGCGCAGGGTAATTCATAAATGAGCTTCCTGAGATCTTTGTAATATAATCGCCAACGATGATATGCTCGATCTCGTCCTTATAGTCGCTCTAGCTCTGACCGTCCTTGTCAACATGACTGAGAGAACCTGTCTCGTTATAGCTTGTTGTTGCGGAGACGAATTCAAGGGTCTTTGTATCCTGATAGTAAGCCCAATATGTATTTATAATGTCGCCGCCGTTATATTTACCCGAGGAATGTCCCCAAACGGTTGCACCATCATGTTTAAACTCGGAAAGGTCAGCAGAGGGAGTTGTTGTTCCGCTGCTTGTTCCGCCGCTGCTACCGCCTGTGGAAGCACCTGTTGTGAGCTTTGTGCCCTTTGTAGTCTCACCGGTGTCGAGATCAATGAAGGTATAGCCGTTTGCCTTTGCAAATTCAGCTGCCTTTGAGCCCGCCTTTGCCTTGATTGCGGGGTAGGTAGTATTACTCTTGAAAACGTCATCGGACTGGAGTGTTGTTTCCATACCGAGAATAGTGAGCACAGCAAGCTTCTGAGTCTGCATGAATGCGTTGTTCTTGATAACTGTAACGCCTGCGGGGATCTCAACCTCTGTGAGCTGGTTGTTCTTAAATATCTCTGTGCCGAATTCGCCAACATAATTGGGGTTGAGCTTCAGCTTTGCAAGCTTATTTGTACCGTCGCAGCAATAATTGCCAAAACTTATTATATTGGAAAAATCGAAAAGACCTTCGGTGGGGTCTGTTCCTCTTATATAGATGGACTGAAGCACACGGCTGCACTCAAAGGCTGCACCATTAAGCTTTACAAGAGAGGTAGGTATCTCAACCTGCTGGAGGCTCTTCATTGCTGAGAAGCCCGCAACCTCTGTAATACCGTCACCGATAACTATTTTAACAGCATCGGCAAAGGTAGGAAGGCATTTATCCCAACCGTTAACATCTCCGGTTACGGGGTCTTTGCCATAGAGAGCAGTGGTCTGCACCTTATCTGTTGCAGCAGCGTCGATCTCGAATGTGAGAACGCCGTTTTCTTCCATTGTCCACTTGATATTTGTCTGCTTGTTTTCTGTGTTTACGCAATAGCCGCTGCCGGGTGTTGCCGCAAAAGCCGCAACCGCCATAAGAGCCGCAAAAACAAGAATCAGAACAAAAGTGAAAATCAATCTTGAGTTTGTCTTTTTCATGTGTGAGAGTTCCTTTCAAAAAATACATTTGTTTTATTTTCTAAGGCATTTCGCCATAAAATCAAACTGTAATTTTACTGATTTGTTCAATTATACCATTTTTCACGGAAAAATTCAAGGCTTTTTTACTGAAAATGTGCACAAAATTATTATACCAAATTTAGTCAACAATTTCAAGTCTTTTTGTCGCCAAAACGTGCCTGTTTGTTACTTCTTTATTCTAAAAATAAGCTCTGATTTTTTAATTCCATTTTTACAGCAGCAAAAAGAAAATGAGCCATTTGCTTTGCAGAAGCTTTTTTCAGTCCTTTTGGTTTTAATAATTGTCTGTTAAACAGTAATTTATTGAACTGTTGAAGATGTATTTTGTAGGGGACGGCGACCTCGATGTCCCCTACAGATCAGCTCATTTTTAATCGGTATCCTACAGTTCGATAAATTACTGTTTAGCGGCGGCACTCTAAATACTTATTAAAACGAAAGGGGCTAAGTTTATGCCTCAGCCCCTCATTTTTCATTTAATAATTTTAACCGGCTTTTCGGGAGAAACGGTATAAATAAGGTCAAAAGAAGCTTTCGCCTCTCCGAAAAGTATATTTACTCTGTAAAGTGCCTTACTTTCCGCCATCGGGCAGGTGATCTTGAGACAAAAATCCTTTTTCGTATTTTTGAAGCTCTTAAAAACCTCACTTCCGATCTCATTTCCTTCCTCGTCATAAAGCACATGGTCGATGATTATATCACTTCCCTCTCTTGCGGGAACGATATAGTAAACATGCCTGTCCTCACCGTTTATTATGCAGTTATCATCCTCTGCATATGGACAGGAAAATTCTCTCGTGTCGGCAAATCCGAGGACTCCTTCATCCGTTTCACCGTCGATATCAAAAGAATAGAACCGAAAAAAGTCGCAGCTTTCATTATCTTCGTAAAGGTAAATGTCGCCAAGTGCTTCAAAGCCTACCGTATAATAGCTTATACCGTAGGAATAGGGGAAAAGAACATATACATTACAGATGAATTTCACACCCTCGTCCGTCAGAACAAAAGTACCTTCGTCAACAACGGATGAACAATCACCGTCAAAGCCTTCAAAAGGCTCAACACCTCGCTCTTTTATTATCTCATTTATCTTCGGTACAGCTACTGCTCGAAGTGCATCGGAAGAGGTGAAAACATCTGTAAGTGCAAGCCTTTTTCCGCTCTCGATATCAAAAACAATTCCATGTTCATCGGGAGTTGGATGAACTCCTCCAAGATATACATCGGTATGGCAAAGAAAACAGAGCAAACGGTCACCCACAAATTCAAGGCTATATTTTTTATCATAGATAAAGGTATTCCAGTAGTCGGTTTCCATATTCCCGAGAAGCTCAAGGGAATCAAGGCGCATTTTTTCGGCTTCTGCATAGTATTTTGTTTTTTCTTCTTCAAAATACCCGTTTATGAGTCTTTCCGCTTCGGGATTTTCGGGAACAGAAACAGTAGGATATACAAACTGACCGGAGAGAAGCAACAAAACTCCGCTCTCATCATACACCTCGGTTTCTTCTTTCAAAAAATCCGCACTGCATTTTGCAGCATTTGTTTTTTCTGCAGTTTCCGCAGAAGTGCTTTTATTTTCGGGAATTTTACTGACTTCTGCCGTTGTTTCTTCCTCTTGACTCACATCGGAAAAGGCATTGCTTGTTTTTTCTTCACACGAAGAAAGGAAGAGCGATAGAATGACAGCAAGTGTCAAAACAATCAGAATTCTTTTTTTCATCGGTATCACCTCCACAAAGGCTTCTCTTATCAGTATAATACATTCATAGAAAAATGTCAAGAGCTGATAGCTCAAAAGCCGTGGATAATGAATTATTGTAAGTTTCACCGTAACATGACACCGATGCCCTCCCTACCAGTCATTCCGAGCGAAGGATCGGGAAACGATATCAACTGATTTCACTACGGGTTATGCACATTAGTTGTTTATTTGCATCGCCTAATGCCGGCGGGGCACTTACTTTGCCCCGATGCAAAGTAAGCAAAAATCTCCCAAGGCTTTCCCCCTTGGGGATCTCCCTTTAGGTCATGATCAACGCAGACAAAAAACTTGCTTGAACAAGTTTTTTGCTCTGCTGTAAGTTCTGTCATATACCCACTTGCGCCGAAAAGCACAGGCGCAAGTGGGTTTTCTTTTTTTGCACGCC
>CAYPKQ010000083.1:0-10544 GCA_964411355.1 uncultured Lachnospiraceae bacterium | reverse complement strand
CAGAGCAAAAAAGATAATTCAAGGTGGGAGCGGATATTGCATAAGCCTTAAAGACGGTAAAGAGGTGTTCGACAAAAGCAAGCACATAAATCTTCCTTATGAAATCGAACATATTTATCCCGATTATTCCCTTTATAAGATCACTGATACTGCTTATGGCTTTCTCACAAGAGGCTGTCCGAGAGGATGCGATTTTTGCCATGTCGAAGCAAAGGAAGGCAGAAGGACTTATAAGGTTGCCGAACTTTCGGAATTTTGGAGCGGTCAAAAAAACATTGTACTTTGTGACCCGAACATACTCGCTTGTCGGGAGCATCCCGCATTACTTCAGCAACTTATTGACAGCAAAGCAAGAGTTGACTTCAATCAAGGTTTAGATATAAGGCTTACCAATGAGCGAAATATCGGACTGATAAACCAAATCAAGGTGAAGCAAATACATTTCGCTTGGGATAATCATAAAGATGATTTGACGAGATATTTTGAGCGGTACAAAAGGTTTGCGAAACATAAACCTCACGGACATTATGGGATGGTATATTGTCTTGTCAATTTTGGAAGCAACATAGAAGAAGATTTGCACAGGATATACACATTGCGAGATTTGGAGTATGACCCTTATGTGATGATCTATAACAAGGACAGCCTTCACAAAGGTCACGAATTAAGAAAGCTACAAAGATGGGTCAACAACAAAATTATCTTTAGGGCTTGCAAAACATTTGAAGAATATATGAAAAGAGTGAACATCATATGAGATACAATCGCAACAAATATAAAAATAAAAAAATCTTTCGTGACGGTGAGTGGTTCGATTCTGTTCATGAATACAAGCGATATTTAGAGCTGAGCTTGCTTGAACAAATCGGAAAAATAAGCGACCTGCGCCGTCAAGTGCCTTTTGAGCTTATCCCGGCACAATATGAGAATATCCCCACGGGTGAATTTTACGCCCGTGGGGAGCGAAAGGGGCAAGAGAAGCACAAGAGGGTATGCGTGGAGCAATCTGTTGTATATAACGCAGATTTTGTATACACGAGGAACGGCAAGACCGTTGTTGAGGACACAAAAAGCGATCCCACCAAGACGAAAGATTATGTTATCAAACGCAAGCTTATGCTTTATATAAAGGGCATAAAGATTAGTGAGGTTTAATAAGTGAAAATGAGCAACGAAATTGATATGTTCAGTGAGGTTGTGAAGAAGAAGCCAAAAATCGACAAAGACAAGCGAAATTGGGAAAATCGCTTTCAGACTTGGAGCAATAAGCAACAGAGCGTTAGTGCAACTCATTATGGTAAATGCGGTTGCGGCTCTGTGTGTGATTATTGCGATCTCGGAACAAGCAGACCTTGCGTTCGTGCTTTAAATAATATGCTCCGAGAGCGAAAAATTGTTCTTGATTATACAAAAATAACATTTGAAGAGGTATGGAATGGAGAATTTGAGCAAAGAAAAACAGATTAAATATCTGGCGCAAATAATGTGTTATAGGTGTTCAACACCTTATTGCGAATATCGTGAAAAGAATATTGTTTGTGATGCGGTTTATGCCCAAGCAGAAAGCATTTATAACGCAGGCTATCGCAAGCAGAAAGCGGGACGGAACATGACGGAACAGAATACAGTTGATGAATTCATCTGCTCCGAATGCGGTGTTATGTTCGCAGATGTTTCACTTATCAAGGTTGACGAAGATAACAAGGATGTAACTTATCATGAATTTTCGTTTAAATATTGTCCCAACTGCGGAGCGAAGATGAAAGGCGGTGCAGCCAATGTTTGATATGTTTTTGGTGCTTATAATGGGTATCAGTACAGTACTGCTGTCTGGGCTGTCTTTCTTAATTATAGCACAACTTACAAAGGAGTTTTATGAAATTTTAAAGAGATGGTGGAAGTGATAATGGCACGATATATTGATGCTGATGAAATGTACAAGAAGCTCCACGAAGCAGGAGGGTGTGATGCCGAAAAAGGCTCTTTTGCTCACGGTTGGGATAAAGCTATTGATGAAGCTATAAGCCTTTTAAATGGGTTACCTGTTGCCGATGTAGTAGAAGTGGTAAGGTGCAAGGATTGTAAGCATTGCAAACCAAGTCGAGAATATGAAGACGAGTTTTATTGCGCTTTTCATAGCGAAGACGATGAAGCAGAAGTTTCCCCAAATGATTTTTGCAGTTACGGAAAAAAGAGGAGAAATGAAAATGAGCAAAAAACCGACACACAATGAGCTTATTATAGCATATCTCACGCAGTTTGGGACGATAACGCAGCTTGAAGCTTTGCGAGACCTGGGCTGTATGCGCCTCGCTTCCCGGATAAGCGATCTTAAGCGCATGGGATATAACATTCAATCGGACACGGTGACGGTTAAGAACCGTTACGGCGATAACTGCCGCATAAAGCAGTACAGATTGGGGGCGATCCCTGATGCCTAATCGAATAATAAAAGACAGCATTAACGAGAGTAAAGGACTTTCGATGTGCAGTGTGTTTGCAGAGGATCTATATAAGCGGCTTATTACATATGCAGACGATTATGGAAGGTTTAATGCGGACACGGAAATAATGCTTGCAAGGCTCTATCCGAGGGAGCTATCCTTTACAACACAGGAAGATATAATAGAGGCTCTTATAGAGCTTGCAGGCAATGGGAAGATCACTTTTTACACAGCCAAAAATGAAGGCGGTGGACTTGACGGTGTTTACGGAGCTTTTCCGAATTGGAATGAACATCAGAGAGTAAGAGATTCAAAGAGCAAATGCCCCGATCCTGATGATACAACAATTAACGACTGGTATTTACGACGCTTCGTATCTATTGACATGAAGGCGCAAATTATTGAGCGTGACGGATTTAAATGCAAAATCTGCGGCAAATTTGTGACCACATGCAGAGATGCTCGAAGGTTCGTAAAGCTGGGAAGTGGTATGTATCACATTGATCATATAGTACCCTGTAGTCAGGGTGGCAGAGCTACTTTGGAAAATCTTAGGCTCTCTTGCCCCGAATGTGAAAAAAAGAAATTTTCCTTTGACGAAATAGTGAAATTTGCGGAAAACGGTTCGAAAAATACACAATCTGCCGCAAGTTGCGGCGAGTTGCGGCAAGTTGCCGCCTTAATCCAATCCGAATCCAATCCTAATCCGAATCCTAATCCAATCCGAGAGAGTGACGCGCCCGCGCACGCATGCGAGAGGAAGGCATACGGCACTTTCAAAAATGTTCTGCTTTCGGATGAGGAATATTCCACGCTTTGCGATAAGTTCAGGAAAAACAAAGCAGAAGCACTTATAGACAGCTTTTCCTGTAAGCTGAAATCAAAAGGGTATAAATCGGACAACCACTGCGCAACCATCTTGCAATGGGCAAGCGAGGATGGCGTGGAGAAGGATCACAGCTCATTTGATGATGCAGAATTTTTTGAAATTGCGCTTCAAAAGTCACGAAAAATTCTAAATGAATATAACGAAAAGAAAGGCGGTGCGGGATGAACGATAGTATATATGGTGCGTTTTTTGTAGGTTTCTGGATTGGATGTTTGTGTGTATGTATACTTCATCTTATAACTTGTTGAAAGCGGTGAAGCTGATGTTTGATGCGCTTTTTACGATTATGCTGGCTGGTGGTGCACTGCTGACGGCTGCGTTATTTACCTTAGCAATTGTATCAATTACAATAGCAATTTATAAAATCTTAATGGACAGGAGGGATTGATATGACCGATAAGGAATATGTGGAAAAAGAAAGTCTCGCAAGGCATATCGAAAATTCTTTCAGTGAAATATCAACACCTTTTCATGTGAGAGCAATAAGAAACTTTCCGGCAGCCGACAAAGTTGTTGAAGTGGTACGGTGCAAGGATTGTGTTTTTTGCGTGGAAACAGAAGGAGCTTGTATCTGGTGCAGTTTTAATGATTGCGGATTTGATAAAGATGGATTTTGCAGCCATGGAGAAAGGAGACGGATAATGTCTGAATGCAAATATCGTATTGATGAAATGTGTGCAAATGCCGATTGTCCTTACCGAGCGGACTTTTGCCCCGTGGAGCAGGATGACAGCATTTGCCGATACAGGCAAGGTCTGAGCGGAAATAATAACGAAAAGCAGAAATAATTGTTTTCCGATCGGAGGTGCTTGTGAGGAAAAAAGATCGTATATACACTTATGCAGCAACTGCATTTGTGATTTACAACAATGCCGGGTGTCCAACAACTGAGGATTTTATAAAAAGTCTTCCCGAGGATGCACGAAACAGTCCTATTGTTGAAGATATAAAAGCGGTAAACAGAACTCTTGAAGCTCTGAGGAAAAAATCCGGAGGGGAAGATATCGTCAAAGCGGTATTAAGCATATACCGTTATAATCTCAATAACCTTGGAGCCAGGATAAAAAGACATTCCTTTGAGGCTTATGCCGATATAAGGACTGTTTATCGTTGGCTCGAATGTGCAAGAGACGAATTTGCGCACCAAAGAGGTTTGGATAACACCAAGATGAAATAAAGATGTCAAAAAATGCACCTGAAAAGCTGTTATAATTGGCTTATGATGAAGCGTATCCAAGACGGTTAAGGCACAAGACTTTGACTCTTGCATTCCGCCCGTTCAAGTCCAACCGCTTCAGCCAAGCCCGATGGGGCTACCTCTTTTTCATTTGACGGCTCGGAACAGACGAGAAGTGTCGGGTGAGTTTGTGTGTCCTCGCCCGATGCGCTATATATTGCGAGGTGATTTACATGAAAAATGCGGTTATATTCGCAAAAGAGATTTTGCAAAAGAAAAAAGCTATTGCCGAAACTTCAAGCTATAAGCTGAAAAAAGAATACAGAAAAAGCATTCAGGAGGATCTTGGCGAGCTGCAATACTATTGCGACGCAAAGGGGCTCAGCATTTCCGAGGTCTTTAAACGAGCTGAGGAAGAATTAAATACATAAAATATCGTGCATCTGAAAAGATGTCATTTTTTGAACTTGAAAACAGCTATAATGAATCTAAAAAGATAGGTGGTGAAACATGAGAGGTAAAAAGACATCGCCCGAAGTGGTTTATAAAGTTATGACCTCTTGGGTAGTCACTAATAACTATAAGGAAACAGCGAGAGAGCTGAATTTGCCCGTTACAACAGTCAAAAGCATTGTTGATAATAACAAGGACAAGCCCGAATTTGTAAAACTTCGCAACGAAAAGGCAGATGAGTTTTCGGAGAAGGCATCCGAGATCATAAACAAGGGTTTAATTCTTCTTAAAAGAAGATTTGATAGGGCTATTGAAACTGAGGAAGAATTAGATCTCTTGATCGATGAAATCTTTGCAACAGACAAAGAGGAAATATCGCAGGACGAGAAGAACAGATTGGTTGGAAAGCTCCGAATATTGCAACTTCAAGACATTAAAGCGATTACTACTGCTATCGGCACACTGTATGATAAAAGAGCTCTGGCAGAGGGTAAGCCTACCGGAAGAACAGAGATTATAGGAAGCGAACAGCTTAACAAATTAGCGGAATTGGCAGGATATGAGCTCAAACAATTATAATAATGATTTTGCAGTAGAGCTTATGAAATCCTCTTATGCCGCCTATTGCTATTTCGTACATAAAGGAAAATGGATAGATACCAAATTCCACAAGTTTTTAGCGGACGAGGTGCAATCATTTGTCGAAACGGAAACAGGAAATCCTTATGACATATTGGTTCTTTCCACACCTCCCCAGCACGGTAAGAGTATGACGGTTACCGAAACCTTACCGAGCTGGTATGAGGGAAAATATCCAACAAGACGTTGCATCGTTGCTTGCTACAACGATGATTTTGCGGGTAAGTTCGGCAGACGAAACAAAAGTAAGCTCGAAGCATACGGCAAATTTATTTTTAATATATCCCTTTCCAAAACCTCTGACCGCGATATTGAGATCGTGGAACACGGCGGAAGCATTATCACAAGAGGTATTATGTCGGGTATTACAGGTAATTCCGGTGATTTGATTATCATTGACGACCCTGTTAAGAACCGACAGGAGGCTGACAGCGTTACTTATCGCGAAAGGCTATGGGAGGAATGGCAAAACTCCATTAAAACGAGAACCCAAGCAGGAACGAAAATAATCATTATTCAGACAAGATGGCATGAGGACGATCTTGCAGGTCGAGTTATTCGCAACGAAAAGAACGTAAGAGTAGTCAATATCCCTGTGGAAGCCGAGGAAAATGACATTCTCGGCAGAAATATAGGTGATGCCCTTTGTCCTGAGATAGGAAAGGATAACAAGTGGCTCAAATCATTTAAGGCGAGCTATACAGGTGGTATGAGAGCCTGGAATGCTCTGTTCCAAGGCAGACCTACATCAGAGGAAGGAAACATTTTCAAACGCGAATGGTGGCGTTTTTATGATGTGCTCCCGGAGCATCTTCCTCTTAAAGCAATTTCCGTAGATGCGACATTCAAAGACAATGCGGATTCCGATTTTGTTGCTATTGAGGTCTGGGGAAAGCTCAATGCTGATTACTATTTGATAGATCTGATAAAGCGTCGTATGGATTTTCCCGATACGCTCAAAGCGATTAAGGCCATGAATGCGAAATACCCCGACAGACATTCAATACTGATCGAGGACAAGGCTAACGGTCCCGCAATTATTGCTATGCTCAAGCACGAAATACCGGGTATTGTAGCAATAGAGCCGAAGGGATCAAAGGTTGCAAGAGCAAATGCGGTTACAGGCATAATCGAGAGCGGAAATGTTTATCTTCCAAGGTACGCCGATTTTACAAGTGAATTTATAGAGGAGCTCGCGGCATTTCCAAACGGTGTCAACGATGACCTTGTGGATAGCTGTACACAGTTCCTTGATAAATACAAATTCTTTGGTGCTGATTTTGAAAAAAATAATCGGACACAGTTTGAAAAGGATCTTCAAAAATATAAAAATAAGCTGCTGCGGAGCAGTGGCGGAACAAAGAGAGGTTATTACTAATGTTTATTCGACAAGTAAAAAGAAAGTGCAATGTCAGAGGTTGCAAAAATACAGATTGCTTTGCTATTTCACGAACTCGTGAGTTTGGCAATACGGTAATTATCTGTAAAACCTGTTTAGGCAAAGGACTTGGGGCTGTTGACGAGATAGACCCCATGACAAAGAGCAATATACCGGCAATTGATAACACATCAGCTCCGGCATTGTTCTTTAATGCAAAGGCGCTTGGTGCGGCAGCAGTGGAAACAACGGATGCTGATGATCCTACCCCCGAGGCAGAGGACATTACCGAGGAGACTGATACTCCGGAAGAAGTAACAAGCTTTAAATGTCCCGATTGCGGTAAGGAATTTGACAGTGAAAAGGGACTTAAGACGCACCTCAGAAACTGCAGAAAGCAGAGTGATGAAGGAGCTGAGGTAGAATGATCTGCTACTTTTTATGCGGAGTTATCATTCTTCAATCAATAATTTATCATTTTGAGAGAAAGGATCTTTATAACCGTATCATGAGTAAAAATCTTACGGAATACAAGGGCAATGGAGTTACTTCCGTAAAATCGGCACATGAAAGAGTTATAAATAAGTGGAGAGGGAAGGACGGTGAGAGCGAATAATGCAGAAATTTGATATTACTGCTGCCATTGGTAATCTTTTCCGAGGCAGAAAAAGCACAGACGAAGCTGAACCGCCAAAGATTATCGATGTTGACAAGGACGGAACTGTTCTTTACAAGGAAGATATCATACAAAGTGTCCTTGAAAAATTGGAAGAGCGCAGGAGACAGCGTTCTTCTCTCGAAAGACAATGGACGCTCAATGCAAATTTTCTTGTCGGCAACCAATATTGCGGTGTTCGTCCATACACCGGGGATATTGAGCAGTTAGAGCCTGTTTATACATGGCTTAACCGAGAGACTTTCAACAACATTGCGCCTCTTATTCAGACGAGAATCGCCAATCTTAAGAAGATAAATTACATGATGAAGGTAAAACCCGCCACAAACGAGCTTGATGATTATGCAAAAGCAGAAGTTTCCACAAGCATCCTACAGCACACACAGAAATCAACCGATTTTGAAGCGAAAAAGGACACAATGATCTATTGGAATGAGCTGTGCGGCAACTGCTTTTGGCTCTCCTGGTGGGATAAAGACAAAGGTGATAAAATCGCCATCGAAACTGATATTGATATTGGTGAGAACGGTGTCGAGCACAAAAAAGAGCGTGCTTTTTATCAGGGTGACCTTGATTACGGTCTCATTACCCCTTATGAGGTTTTCCCGGAGAGCGTATTCAAGCAAGGTGTTGAGAATCAGCGTTCAATAATTCTTGAACAGGTCAAAAGCGTAGAAGATATTTACGATCTTTACGGCATTGAGATAGAGGGAAGCGACATTGAGACATTTGAGCTAACCCCCGTTACTTCCGGTGGCGGCCTTGGTTATGAGAATACCATTATTTCTATAGGACACAGGACTGCAGAAAACTCCGAAAAGGTCATAACCTATTTTGAGCGACCGTCAAAACACAGACCGGGCGGACTTATGATCATTATCGTGGGTGACGAACATCTTGTATATTACGGAGATATGCCCTATAGCAAGATACCGCTTGTTCAGTCTGTTTGCCATGAAATGCCGGGGCAATTTTTTGGAAAATCCGTTATAGAGGACTTGATTCCATTGCAGAGGACCTATAACGGTTGTATCAACAGCATTCATGAGTTTATAAAAAGACTGTCACTTGGCAATTGGTTTGTGGAAGAGGGGAGTATTGACATAGAGGAATATGAAGAGCATGGACTTGAGCCGGGAGCGTTTCTTGTTTATAAAAACGGTACAAGCACTCCTTCACGTGTTCCAAATGCCAGCCTTCCTTCCGAGATTATGTCCGAGCGATACAACCTGAAGAGCGATATGGAGTATGTGGCGGGTGTTTCACAGCTTATGGTAAACGGAAACGCACCTCAAACCAATATGTCCGGAACTGCTATAGCAAACCTTATGGAAATTGATAACACAAGACTTTCGCTTACGGGAGATCATATACGTTCTTCTATTAAAAAACTCGCTGTTCTGTGGCTTGAAATCTATAAGAGATACGCAAAAACCCACAGAGTTGTGGAATACGTCGGCTCGAACAACGTTGGAAAGGCTCTTGTTTGGTCTGCTGATGATATAAACAGTTATGATGTTGAGTACACCACCGAAAATGAGCTGCTTATGAGCGAAGAAATGCAGAAGCAACGCTTTTTCGATGCATACAACATGGGATTATTCACCGATAATGATGGAAGAATCCCCGAAAGAGTCAAGCTGATGGCTCTGGAGTTTATGAAGATCGGTAATTATACCGATATTATGAACCTTAATTCTCTTCAGATTCAGGCGGCACAGCGTGAAAACATTTTCTTTGAAAGCGGTGTAATTCCAAAGGTTTCGGATTATGATGAACACAATATACATATCGAAGAGCATTTAAGGTACATTTTGCAGATGGATTTTCAGATTTTGAAGCATAAAAAGCCCGAATATGCGGCAGCTCTTGAAAATCATCTGAAAGAGCATAAGCAAATGGCAGAGCTTGAAGAACAAAAGAAACAGATGCAAATACCGGGTGCGACTGCGCCACAAATATAAAAATACTTAAGGAGAGAAAAAATATGGAAAATCCCAATACTTTTTATGAAGCAAGTGCGGCAACCGAAGAAATGTTTACAAACGAGCAGTTATCACTTGACGATGCTGTGAATGCTGCAGAGGAAGCACCACCTGCTGCCGATGATCAGCCTGCTACCGAACAGCCGGTAACGGAAGAGGTAAATACAGCACAGCAGCCGAGTGAAAGTCAGCCTGCTTCAGCTATTGAGCAGGCGGCGCAGACTGCCGAAGTTGCGGCACAGCTTGCGGCAGAAAAGGACAGTCAGCTCAAACAGGCAAATGAACAGATAGAGGCTCTGAAACAGCAGAATCAGCAGTTGCAGGGCACGATTGATGAAATGTCAAAGCAGAATACCGATGAAATCATCGAAGAAGCTTTTACGCCTCCTACCCTCGACATAAGCGGTCTTGCTTTTGCCGATGAAGAGACTCAGAAGGCTGCTATGGCGAAATATGCAGAGGATATGAGTGCTTACAGCCGCAAGCAGATAATGAAAGAGCTGTCACCTACCCTTGAATATGCAAAAAAGGGTATGCGCGAAGCCGAGGCAAAGACGGTAATATCCACACTTTCGCAAATTCCCGAGCTTAAGGGCATTGAAAATATGCTTCCTCAGCTTGAAAGGATCATTGCAAACAACAAGTGGCTATCCTCGGACGATATGCCTCTTGATGAAAAATACATAAATGCTTACGCTATGGCGAGAGGAATTGATACTATCAATAATCCTTCTGTAAATCAGCCGGAGGCGGCAAAAGAGCCGACACCGGAAGAAATGTTGGCTCTCTACAACAGCAATCCCGCTTTCCGGGAGCTTGTGGAGAAGCAGCAAATAGAAGCTATTAAGCAAAGTCAGCAAGTGCCACCGTTTTCTGCAAGTAGCGGTGCGGTAAATGCGGCAC
>CAYPKQ010000082.1:0-10664 GCA_964411355.1 uncultured Lachnospiraceae bacterium | reverse complement strand
AATTTCAAGTAGAAAACAGATAAACAACATAAAAATTCCCCTTATTCAAGTTTTGATCGACCTTTTTAAAAGGTCGTGACTTCGGCGCCACCGCGCCTCGCCTCAGCAGAGGCGTAACTCCCTCTAAAAGAAAGGTGAGCTCGTTATGGCAGAAAAAGAAAAGCTGAAAATTCCTTATCCTGTCATAGTTGAGGGAAAATATGACAGGCTGCGTCTTATCAGCGTCATTGATGCGCAGATATATACCACAGACGGTTTTTGCGTATTTTCAAAGGGGGAAAAGCTTGCACTTTTCCGTGCGCTTTCGGAGAAAACGCCGATAATACTTTTGACCGACAGCGATGGGGCGGGAAAGGTTATCCGATCGCACATCGCATCCTCAATACCCAAGGAAAAGCTGATCCAGCTCTATATCCCGCAGATAAAGGGAAAGGAAAAGAGAAAAGCTGCTCCTTCAAAGGAGGGCACGCTTGGAGTTGAAGGTATGGAAAGAGGGCTTTTGCGCTCGCTTTTTGCGCCTTATGCGGCAGATGGTGATGAAAGGTCGGATGTTTATATGAGATCTCTTGAAAATCCCTTATCAAAAGCGGATTTTTACAGAGACGGACTTTCGGGAAAAGATGACAGCTCAAAAAAGCGTGACGAGCTTGCGAAAAAACTCTCATTGCCAAACGGAATGACCGCAAATGCGCTTCTTGCGGCACTTAAGCTGCTGCTCACATATGAGGAATATCTTGAAAAGGTAAAGGAATTATGACCGAAAAAAATTCAGTAGATATCAAAACGGTAAGTACGCAGGCTCTGGCATATCTGGGTGACTGCGTAATTGAAATATTCACCCGAAGCTTTCTCGTTGAGGCGGGACTTTCAAGCTCGCGGCATCTAAATGCCGAGGCACTGAATTTTGTCAGAGCCCCCGAGCAGGCAGAGGCGATGCACCGTATTCTTCCGCTTCTTACAGAGGAGGAGGAAGGGGCGTATCGCAGAGGAAGAAATATCGGACATACAAACACACCGAAAAACTGTACCATGGCGCAATATAGGCAAGCAACGGGGCTTGAAGCTCTATTCGGCTATCTTCATCTTGAAGGTAAGCAGGAGAGGATAGGCGAGCTTTTCGGCATTGCTTATGCCCCAACTATGGAAAAAATTATAAGCCAACAAAATAACCCATAAAGGAGAAAAAATATGGAAAACATTAATGTTAAAATCACTGTTAAGAATTTCGGAGAAATGGAGCTTGAGCTTTATCCCGACAAGGCACCGAAAACCGTTGAAAATTTCGTTATGCTGGTAAGATCCAATTTTTATGAAAACCTCATATTTCACAGAGTAATTCCCGGCTTTATGATCCAGGGCGGCGGATTTGATTCTTCTATGAATGATACAAACGCAGTTTCTATCAAGGGGGAATTTGCCGCAAACGGCTTCCCGCAGAACGACATTAAGCACAAGAGAGGCGTTATCAGCATGGCAAGAACCATGATCCCCAATTCCGCATCCTCTCAGTTCTTTATCATGCATAATGATTCTCCCCATCTTGACGGTCAGTATGCAGCATTCGGCATCGTGACGAGGGGGATTGAGGTTGTGGATAAGATCGCCGCAGTTCCCACCGGCAATTACGGCTATCACAGCGACGTTCCGAAAGAACCCGTTGTTATCGAAAAGATAGAGATCATCTGATATCATGTAGGAGGCAGATCATAATTGATCAGCCTCCTGTTTGATTTCGGATAAAATACAGTAACACAATCACTGTGTTGATTATTTATATTATTACATTTGAAACCCTCTTGAAAAATTGACGCCTGAGAGGTATAATAATGATAGAATAAACAAAAAGTAGAGTGCTTTTTTCGGTTTTGCCGATAAATCTGCTATTTTTTGTATTGAGATTTTTGCTGATTTTGTGTATAATAACATTAGTTATAAAGTTTTGAAGGAGAAAACACATGAAGAAGGTTTATAAGGTACTGCTTTTCCTTGCCGTTCTTACGGCTCTTTTCGCATCGCTTGGGCTTTGTGCACTTGCAACAGATGCTCTTCCCACCGAGGGCTATTGCTATACTGCAACTCCCGGTGAGCAGACGAATGTCAAGTGGACTATAAAAACGGTTGACGATGTGGTGACCCTTTATTTCGATATTGACAAAAATGCAACCGATAAGGTGCAGTCCACTGCCATCACTGCGTATGATGCCGGCGGTGCGCTTGCGGGATACAGCAATAATAATATTGTTCCTTGGTTTAATGGAGGCGTTATTCATCATATCGTTATTGGAGACGGAATTACCGAGGCAAAGGGCGGCGTTCTTATTAAGGTTTCTTTGCTTCTCAGCATCGAGGTGCCTACATCCTTTGCAAAAACGAGCGGTGCAGTTTTCGAGAGCAGCTCAAAGCTCACAAAGCTTTATGTAAGAGGCACAGAGCCTGTAGAGGGCGTTTGCGACCTTTCCAATTTCACACAGATCAGCCCTTATATTTTTGATAATGCCAAGTTCACTGAGATAAAATGGGGTACATTCAAGGAGATTCCAAATGAAGCCTTCAAGGTCAATAATTTCAGAGAGCTTGATATTCCGAACACTGTCGAGAGCATCGGAAGCAAGGCTTTTGATGCTTGCGGCAAGCTGAAAAAGGTAACTATAAATAATCCCAACTGTAAAATTGCGGGAAATGCCTTTACAGGTTGTCCCATTCTCACAACCTTTGTAGGTCATAAGGGTTCAACTACCCAGACTTATGCGGAGCAGAATGGCTTTGAATTCGTTGATATTGCTACCGGAGAAGTTCTTGTGGCTCTTACTAGAGAGGTTGAAAAAGACCCGGAAGCCGTATGGACATGGAAAAGGGAGGATGCCACCGATGGAGGCAATCTTTCCCAGATGTATAAGGGCAACCGCCTCATTGATACCGATTGGGCATGGTATGCCGACCAAAAGACTCTTGTTTTCTTTGATAACAAGCCGGGGGGATATAACGAAACAGGCGTAAAGAGCGCAGTTTCTGACAGCGGTACTCACTGGGTCGATTATTCTGCAGAAATAGAGGAAATTTGGGTTCAGGCGGGAATAGATAAGATCTCCTCCGGAGTTTTCTCAAATCTTCCAAATCTTAAGGTCGTTCAGATAGGCTCGGGAGTTTATCAGATGGACGGAGAGGCTTTCCTCAACTGCAAAAACCTTCGCAGTATTTACAGAATAGGTCTTGACCCCGAGGACGGAGTTGCGGATCTTACCAATTTCAGTAAGATATCGGGCGGCGTTTTGCGTAATACCGGCATTGAAAGCGTTAAGTTAAAGGACGGAATTACCGATGTTAATGCTTCTGCCCTCCTGGGATGCAAGAATATCATCACAGAGGATACCGAATATATAAGAGACTATTGTAAGAACAATTATTTTAACCTCATAAGCTCCGCCGATGGCAGTTTGCTCTATGAAAATTACAGATATATAGATGCAGAAAACCTTATTTCCGTTGGTACTGCGGCTATGGCTTCCTTTGATAAGGAAAGCGGAACTCTCACAGTTTTCGGAACGGGCGAGGTATATGACATAACCAACTATTATGGCGGCGGAGCAAAGACTGCTCCCTGGTTCAGCATTAAAAACGATATCAAAAAGATCGTTTTCGGTGCGGAGATAACCGCTATCGGTAAATATGCATTCTGTCAATGTAAAAATCTTGAATTTGTGGAGCTTCCGGAGACACCTATCATTATAGGAAACGCTGCATTTGAGAAATGCTATAATCTCAGAGCGATCTATACAACGGGAAATGAACCGATAATCGGTACATTTGACCTGAGAACAGTAGATTCCCTTGAAGCATGGACCTTTGCTTATACATATCTTGCGGGAAATATTATTCTGAGCGATGCGGTTGAAAGCATTGGTGCATCCACCTTCAGCGACTGCATGAATATCGCCGCAATTTACGGTATCCCCGGTAGCTATGCCGAGACTTATGCCGCAGAGAACGGCAAGACCTTCGTCGATATTTCCACCGGAATGCCCGAAATTCTTATCGGCACTCCTCCCGAAATGAACCAGGACGAAAAGGAGAGCGCAGAGAGAAATCAGGGCGATGAAGATGAAGATACGGAAGAAACGAAAAATCCTCTTTACGAGGAGCCGAATGCTGTTTTCTATGAAAAGACCGAAACTCCGGCAGATGACGATTCTTCAAGTGCGACAGGAATCATTGTCGTTTCCTGCGTAAGCGCGGCGGCAGTTGTAGTGGCTTTGGCGGTTGTTATAGTCTTGAAAAAGAAGAAAAAATAAATTTGGGGCTGAGTGATCAGCCCCATTTCCTTTTTCGAAACGCTTTTCATGAATAAAGAGTATGAAAACAGTAATTTAGCGAACTGTAGGATACCGATTAAAAATGAGCTGATCTGTAGGGGACGTCGAGGTCACTGTCCCCTACAAAATACATCTTCAACAGTTCGATAAATTACTGTTTATCGTCGGAAAATATTGACAAATAGCAAAAATTATGGTAACATAAACAGAGAAAGAGAGGTGCTTTTTTATGAAGAAAACAGAATTCAAAAAAGCTCTGCCAATTTAGGCATCTGACGGCGAAAAGCTGAACAGATGCCTGCTTTTTGAAGCCTTTTGCGACAAAAAAGAAGGTCTCAAAATCAGAATGGCGGGGCATTTTTCATATGAATTATTCATAAACGGAAGATTTATTCATTATGGTCCCGCAAGAGCGGGCAGAGGATATTTCAAGGTCGATGAAATAGAAATCGAAGAATATCTCACAGAGGAAAAAACAGAATTCTTGTGCTTGTAAACGGCTTTAATTACTACGGTTATCAAACAGCCTTTGCGCCGTCCTTTTTCTGCGCCGAGATGCCCGCCTTATTCTCACTTTTGATGAAATTTTGACCGACGGAAAAATTTCTCCCGTACGCATTGGCTGCATGAATGTTGTCATCTATGACCTTAAGGGCGGAGAGGACTACGAGCTTATGACTGCCGAGCCTTATACATATAAGTATATCAATGCCATTTGCCTTTCGGGAGAGATAGATATTGACTATATGGGCATTGTGCGTCTTGAATTTAACAAAAAGAAAATTAAAAAGCGGCTTGCGCCTCATGCAGATGACCGAATCAAGCGTATATACAATGCAGCGGTGGAGACCTTCTGCCAAAATGTTGTGGATATTTATATGGACTGCCCATCAAGAGAGCGTGCGGGCTGGCTTTGCGACAGCTTTTTCACTGCAAGAGTCGAGAAGCTGCTTTCGGGCAAGAGTACGGTGGAGCACGCATTCCTTGAAAACTTTTTAATGGAAGAGCCTTTTGAATATATTGCAAAGGGTATGCTTCCCATGTGCTATCCCGCAGACCATGTTACAGGACAGTATATTCCCAACTGGGCAATGTGGTATTGCCTTGAGCTTAAAGAGTATCTTGGCAGAACGGGCGACAGAACCTTTGTTGATAGGGCAAAGGGAAAGATGTATGCTCTTCTTGATTTTTTCAGAAAATTCGAAAACGAAGATGGATTACTTGAAAAGCTGGAAAAATGGGTGTTTATCGAGTGGTCGAAGGCGAATAATCTGACCCAGGATATAAATTATCCCTCAAATATGCTTTACTGCAAGTTTAAAAATACTCTTGCTGAGCTTTATGATGATCCGTCTCTTGCCACAGAAGCGGAAAAACTGCGCAGTGTTATAAGGGAAAAGAGCCGCATGGGACTTTTCTTCTGTGATAATGCCGTATATGGCGAGGATGGAGTGGCAAGGCTTTCAGGCGAGTGCACCGAGGCTTGTCAGTATTATGCCTTTTATATGGGAATCGCCACAAAAGAAGAGGATGACGAGTTTTGGAATATTCTTGTGGAGGATTTCGGACCCGAAAGAGAAGAAAAGTGGAAGGAGATACACAAGGCAAATGTATTTATCGGAAACTATCTCCGCCTTGATCTCATAATGGAGGCAGGTCTTGATGAAAAGCTTGAGGACAATATAATAGGATATTTCGATTGTATGGCGCTGACAACGGGCACGCTCCGGGAAGATCTTACCTCAAATGGAAGCTGCTGCCACGGATTTGCTTCTCATGTTCTCATTTGGCTCGATCACCTCGGATATCTTTGCGATGCCTAATTAAGTTTATTTTTGAAATTGAAGGAGAATTATATGAATCAGACAAGTAATGTTCTCGGAATCGAGCTTGGTTCAACTAGAATAAAGAGTGTACTTATTGACAGTGATTACCGCATTATAGCTACCGGTAGTTTTGCCCACGAAAACCAGCTTCTGGATGGAGTTTGGACATATGATATGGAGGAGATTTTTCGGGGCGTCAGAGCCTGCTACAGCTCTCTCCGCCGTGATTTTGAGGAGAAATACGGTGAAAAGCTCACAAAAGTTGGTGCTATCGGAATTTCCGGTATGATGCACGGCTATATCGCTCTTGATAAGAATAATGAGCTTCTCGTTCCCTTCAGAACATGGCGAAATACCATCACCGGCGATGCCGCAGCAAGGCTTTCTTCGCTTTTTGGCAAAAACATTCCGCAAAGATGGAGCATTGCGCATCTTATGAGGGCAATGATGCTCTGTGAGGAGCATTTGCCCTCGCTTTGCCGTCTCACAACTCTTTCGGGATATATCCACAGCAAGCTGACGGGCAAAAATGTCCTTGGAATTTGCGAGGCTTCGGGAATGTTCCCGATAGATTCGAAAAAATTTGATTATCATTCCCTTGATGCCGAAAAATTCGATGCTCTTGCAAAGGAAATGGGGTATGATTTCAGCATAAGAGAGCTTTTGCCAAAGGTTTTGTGTGCCGGTGAGGATGCGGGATATCTGACAGAGGAAGGTGCACTCTTCCTTGACGAGTCCGGTCAGCTCCATAGCGGCATACCCTTTGCGCCGCCCGAAGGTGATGGCGGTACGGGAATGACCTCAACCAATACCTTGAGGATCGGAACGGGAAATGTGTCTGCAGGCACATCCGGTTTTTCCATGGTTGTGGTAGATCATGAGCTTAATGCCCATGAAGAGATCGACATGGTAACAACGCCCTCGGGCGCACCTGTTGCCATGGTTCATTGCAATAACTGTACCTCGGATATAAACGCTTGGGCAAGGCTTTTTGGAGATTTTCTCCATGCAATGGGCAAAGAATATACCGATGATGAGCTTTATTCTGTTCTGTTTAACTCTGCACTTGCGGGAGAGCCGGATGGCGGTGGACTTATGGCATATAACTATGAGTCGGGCGAGCATATTATGGGCGTTTGTGAGGGAAGACCGCTCTTTATGCGCTGTCCCGGATGTGAGATGACACTTGCGAATTTTATGCGCACGCATCTTTATTCCGCACTTGCATCCCTTAAGATTGGATTTAATATTCTTACCGATGAAGAAAATGTGAAAATAGATAAGCTGTATGCACATGGCGGATTTTTCAGAGTTCCAAAGGCGGGACAGGAAATACTTTCTGCGGCATTTGCTGCACCTGTTTCGGTTATGGAGACAGCAGACAGCGGAGGTCCTTACGGCATGGCATTGCTTGCGGCATACCGCATAAACGGCGGCGGTGAGAGCCTTGAAGACCATCTTGAAAGAAGGGTGTTTTCTTCTGTTCCTACGGTGACCTTGATGGCAAAAGAGGCAGATATCGTAGGCTTCAGAAGCTTCCTTTCTTCATATGTTGCTTCTTTTGATGTGGAAAAGATGGCAATAGAAAAATTTAAAATGCAGTAAAATTAAGAAATTTTTAATGATTTACCCACTTTTATTTTAAGAATTTTTTTGTTAAAATATAGGTGAGGTGATGAAATGAACTATATTCTTGTTTGCGATGATGAGCGGGATATCCGCTCGGCACTTAAAATATACCTCTCGGGAGAGGGCTATGGAGTTTATGAGGCAGAGAACGGCGAGGAGGCTCTGAAAATTTTAGAGGAGCACGAAGATGAGATAAAGCTCGTGCTTCTTGACATAATGATGCCCGTGATGGATGGCATGAGTGCCATGTCATTCATGAGAGAAAAATACAATATACCGATAATTCTGCTGACTGCGAAAAGCGAGAATACGGACAAGGTTCTGGGGCTTAATGTGGGGGCTGACGACTACATAACAAAGCCATTTAATGCCCTTGAGCTTCTTGCGAGAGTTCGCTCGCATCTGAGAAGATATACGATGCTGGGCGGCGAAAAGAGTACGCAGTGCCCCGATGCTCTGAGCCTTTGCGGAATAGAGCTGGATGTAAAAACAAGGGAGGTCAAGGTTCTCGGAGAGCCTATTTCTCTAACGGGAACTGAATATGATTTGCTCCGTCTTTTCATGGAGAGACCGGGTGAGGTTCTTTCAACCAAGGAGATCTACCGCAAGGTCTGGAAAAGCAATCCAATTGGTGAAGAAAACACTATTGCGGTGCATATAAGGCATCTGCGCGAAAAAATCGAAATAAATCCTGCCGAGCCAAGATACCTCAAGGTGGTTTGGGGACAGGGCTATAAGTTCGATGCAAGGGAGGGATGAACATGAGAAGAAGCGTTGCGATAAAAACTACTGCATTTTTGCTCTCTGCACTGTCTCTTATAACGGCTGCACTTTCGGTTTTCGCCTTTGTGGGTATGCTTGCGGGCAGCTTCTATACAAAGCCGCTTTTGTCTGTCAGAGAAAACGCACTTTCGGATCTTGCATATAGGGAGGCCTATATTGCGGCAGACAGATTCCACTATGGAACAAAGGAGATAATGGATAAATACGTCTCGGGCAAAAATTTTTATTATGAAATAAGAGACCTTGGCGGCAAGCTGCTTTATTCGAATCTTGACGGAAATGATTACGATTTTTTATTTACTGATATAAGGGTTGTTGAGGAATGGATACCCTCTTCCGATATTGCAAGCAGCGAAATGCAAATTGCGGAAGAGGAAACAAATGATAGAAATTCTTTTATCGTTACCGAGACATATAGCAACGGTTGGTCGGAGAAGATCAAGATGACGGAATATGAGGTCACGCTGTATATTCCAAGCGAATATTTTACTGTTGATACCGTTTCCTTTGTGGATTCCTTTGTAAAAACCCTTTACGGAATGAAATATTCCATATTCATTATCGGCGGCTCTGCGCTTTTGCTCTTTATCATTTCTCTTGTTCTGCTCTGTTCAAGTGCGGGATGGAAAAACGGTGAGGAAAGACCGAGAACGAGCATTTTTGATAAGATTCCGTTTGATATATTCACCTTTATCTATGCTTTTGTGTTCCTTTTTTCTGCGGCGGCACTTTCTGAAGTCTATTGGGAAAATTTTGAGTGGATATTTGTTATCAGCATATACATCATCTGCGCATCGGTGCTTTTAGTCTCATATATTTTCAGCTTTGCCGCAAGGGCAAAGACGGGTGAGCTGTTTAAAAACACAGCCATTTGGTTCGTGCTTAAAAATATTTACAGATTTTTGCGCTTCATATACCGAGGTATAAGAAAAGTGCTGTCAAATCTGCCGATCTATATAAAAACGATATTTTTGCTTCTTCTGCTTGCCATTTGGTCCTTTGTTATTATGGCTGTGAATATGTATGATCTGCCTATTATTATAGTTTTTTGGCTCTTGGGCGGAACAATTATCGCTCTTTATGCGTTCTATATAACATACGGAATAGATAAGCTGAAAAAGGGCGGCGAGCGCATCTCATCGGGGGATCTTTCCTATCGGATAGATGCTTCTCATATGCCCCATGACCTTAAAAAGCAGGCATATGCTCTTAATTCCATCGGAAATGGAATGTATGCGGCTCTCGACGAGCGCATGAGGAGCGAAAGATTCAAGACCGAGCTTATTACGAATGTTTCTCATGACCTTAAAACTCCTCTTACCTCTATCGTAAATTATGTTGATCTGCTGAAAAGCGAGCGCACTTCGGAGGCACCCGATGAGGAGAAGATAACGGAATATGTAGAGGTGCTTGAAAGGCAAAGCGAAAGACTGCGCAAGCTGACAAGCGATCTGGTGGAGGCTTCAAAGGCTTCGACGGGTAATCTTGAATGTGAACCTTCACGAATCGAGCTTGGGGAAATGATCTCACAGGCAAGCGGAGAATATGCCGAAAGGCTTTCTTCTCTTGGACTTGAGCTTATAGTCAGAATTTCCGAGGAACAGATGTCGATTATTGCGGACGGAAAGCATCTCTGGCGAATTTTCGATAATCTGATGAATAATATCGCTAAATATTCGCTTCACGGAACGAGAGTTTATATTGACGCATATGTGAGCGGAGATATGGCTTATATCATCTTCCGCAATACCTCGAGGTACGAGCTTAATGTGAGCCCCGATGAGCTTACCGAAAGATTTGTTCGCGGCGATGCTTCAAGGCACAGCGAGGGAAGCGGACTGGGTCTTTCCATTGCCAAGAGTCTGGCGGAGCTCAATGGCGGAAGGCTTGATATATTTGTTGACGGAGACCTCTTCAAGGTGGTTCTGGGCTTCAAGACTCTCGAAAATATACCAAAGGAATAGGATTTTTTAAATGACTTTATTAAAAAAGCCGACCTTTAGACGGGTGCTCGTAAGACAGTAATTCTAAAAAAATTACTATTTTACGGCATCTGTCTGGCAGGGTTGGAAAACAACTACGAAAAGAACGATGTCGAGTCGAAAGACTTAACATC
>CAYPKQ010000081.1:0-10741 GCA_964411355.1 uncultured Lachnospiraceae bacterium | reverse complement strand
CATAAACATCTGCGCCAAGACCGCCTGTCATGTTCTTAAGAGCGGTTGCAAGTGTGAGGATGAGAATTGCGGGAACCATTGCAACAAAGCCCTTTGGTATGCAATCCATAGCTTCCTTGAATGTGATGATTCTGCGAGCCATGAGATAACCGATGATAAGAATAAGAGCGATAATACAGCCCCAAGGCAGACCAACATATGCATCTGTGCTACCAAATGCGTCAACGATATTTGTAACGCCTTCGCTCTGATAACCAACATAAACAAGACCTATAACGCAGGTAATGATAAGAACAATGATGGGAAGGAGAAGGTCAATGACCTTTCCTTTGTGTGATGCTTCGCCAAGCTCATCGCTTGCGGAATTATTGATTTTTCCAAGTTCGCCCTGTTGAGCCTTGATCTCAACCTCTGCCATCTTTCCGTAGTCAAAGCCCATAATAGCAATGAGGATGATGAAGCCGAGAGTGAGAAGGGAATAGAAGTTATAAGGAATAGCACGAACGAAAAGCTCGATTCCGCTATATGTTTCGCTTTTAACACAGCCCGAGACAGCAGCAGCCCAAGAGGAAATGGGAGCTATCATACAAACAGGAGCGGCAGTTGCGTCGATGAGGAATGCAAGCTTTGCACGGGATATCTTATGGCTGTCTGTAACAGGAGCCATAACCGAGCCTACTGTGAGGCAGTTGAAATAGTCGTCGATAAAGATGAACACACCGAGGATAAAGGTTGCGATAACTGCGCCTGCCTTTGTCTTTATATGTGTCTGCGCCCAACGTCCGAAGGCCTGAGATCCGCCGGATTTGTTGATGAGAGCAACGATGATTCCCAGAAGAACCAGGAAGATGAAGATTCCGGCACTGTCCGAAACTGCTGCAATGAGACCATCGGAAACTGCGGAGTCAACAGTTGCTGTGAATTTGAAATTTGCATTGAGTACAGCACCGATAACGACACCGATAAAGAGGGAAGAATAAACTTCCTTTGTGATAAGTGCCAGTGCTATTGCGATGACGGGAGCGAGCAATGCCCATGGTGTTGCGTAAGCGCCTTCTTCGCCTGTCGTGAAAAATGCCACTGCCATAACGGCAACGATCACGATGATGGCGATAAGGGGCAAAAGGATCTTCTTTGCTTTCATTTTAAAAGCCTCCTAAAAATAAAAATGATATGCTTCGCGCATATCATAAAAATCTATACCGACCCTTATCGACAGCGCTCCACATCCTTTGATGTGACAGTATATTGCATATTTTGCAATATCCCAACCAAAGCGCCAAAAGCGGAATGACGCAGTGGTTTCGGCGTTTGCCCCTTTCGCATGGGATCTCCGCAATCTGTTATCCATACTAATTATGGAAAACGCACCTCTATCATCGCTTAATAATAACATTTTTTTCATCAAATTTCAATAGATTTTGATAAAAAATTTTTTTTCGGCATATTGCACAGAATTTAATGCGAATTTTGTTGCTTGTGACGAAAATGTTTGTTCCAAAAACGGAACTGAACATATTGATATTATCTGAAAAAGAATGAACTTTTCAGAAAAAATGATAAAAAAAGAGTTTTTTCGCAAAAATCGCAAAAACTTATATACAAATCGTCGGTTTTGTGATATAATAGTACAGAATGGATAATAATATTTATTTTAGGGATAGTTTTATGAGTTTTGATAATAAAAAAAATCAAGGATGGCAAAATCGAAAAAAAGATTTTGCCGGAAGCGGCGAAAGACGTCCTTTCCGTGAAAAAAAGCAATCGGATTTTCGTGATGATGCCGGTGGAGCTGTAGTTGGCAGAAATGCTGTTCGTGAGCTTTTAAAGAGCGGAAGGGCTATTGATAAGATATTCGTTCAGCGAGGCGAGAGGGAAGGCTCAATTGTAGTTCTTGTTGCAGAAGCTATTGAGAGGGGTATTCCGGTTGTGGAAACTGAAAAGGGAAAACTTGACTCACTCTCAATGGGGGCTCCCCATCAGGGAATAGCTGCTCTTGCAGCAGAAAAGGAATATTGCGAGGTGGAGGATATCATTGCAATTGCCGAGGAGAGAGGCGAAACACCGCTTATAGTGATCTCGGACGGTATTACCGATCCTCACAATCTCGGTGCGCTCATAAGATGCGCAGAAGGCGTTGGTGCACACGGTCTGATAATTCCCAAGCGCAGAGCAGTGGGACTTACTCCCGCAGTTTCAAAGGCTTCTGCCGGTGCTATCGAGCATCTTGCCATTGCAAAGGTATCGAATATCGCATCAACTGTTGAAGCTCTCAAGAAAAAGGGCATCTGGACATACGCTGCAGAGGCGGGCGGTTCGGCATATTACGAAACAGATATGAGCGTTCCTGCCGCAATCATCCTCGGAAGCGAGGGAGAGGGCGTTTCGGAGCTTGTGAAAAAGAAATGCGACTATATAGTTTCCATCCCTATGTACGGAAAGGTGAATTCCTTCAATGTTTCAACTGCGGCATCCGTTATACTTGCGGAGGCGTCAAGGCAGCAGAGAATGAAAAATAAATGATAAGGAGTGCATTCAAGTGGCAGAGAATAAGAATAACAATAGCGAAGATATGTCTGTTGACGAGCTTGTGAATCTTTTGCGCAGCAATATAAGCTCGGGTGAAAATATCACCGAAGATACCACTGAGATGAAGACGATAACGAAAAAGGCAGATCCCGATAAGGATATTGCTTCTATGCTGAAAAATTTTATAGGTGAGGATGGCGCAAAGGACGGCGATTTTGAGCTTGACGATGCCATTGAGGAGGCAGACTATAATTTTGAGCTCGACACAGAGGGCGGTGCTGCGGAGTCTGAATTTGAATTTGACGAGAGTACAGACGAAGTCTTTGGCGCAGATTTTGACGAGCCCGCAGATGACGGTACCGAAATTTTTGACGATTTTGAGCCTGACGATGTATCAATTGTTGAAGAGGTCACCTTTGAGGACGAGGTAATAGATGATAAGCCAAAGAAGAAAAAGGGTCTTGGCGGTCTTTTCGGTTTAGGACGCAAAAAACAGAGCACTCTTGCGGACGGATATACCAAAATGCTCGAAATGGAGCTTGAAGCAGAGGAAAATGAGTCTGATCGCGTAGGCGAAGAGTCGGAAGAGCTCGAGCAGATAGATATTTTTGATGATGAGGCATTGGGCTATGCGGCTCAGAATAAAGATCCTGCACTGAGCTATGCCGAGCTTATGGGCGAAGCTGAAATGCCCGAGCTTGTATCGGACGAGGCAGCTTCAGAGAATGAAAGCTTTGCCGGCGATGCGGCAAATGCTCGGGAATCAGAAAATTATGATGCATCGGTCGGCACTATGTTCGTTCTTAACAGCGATGAGCAGAGCAATGAGCCGGAGGAGGATTATTTCGTAAATGAAAAGAATCCTCTTGCCTTTGATGATGAGGATGAAACTCCGATAGTGCCCGATGTGAGTGCTTTTGAAAATGTGCCAAGTTCAGATGCAGTACCGGACGATGTTGAGGCAGGATCTGAAATTCAAGATGATATCCGGGCAGAGGGGCTTGACGATAAAGATATCAACATTATGATCGCCCTCGGATATGAGGAGGAGCTTGAAAAGGCTATCGGTAAAAAGAATGTTGATGAATTTTCTGATCAGCTTAATGCTGAGATAGTTGATTTTATCGATGTTGATAAAAGCTATGCTTTTGACGGCTTTGAGCTTAATTCTCCCGACGGCTTCCGTTCGGTGGGCAGTAAGTATAAGCAGGAAAATTCCGAAATGAAATTCCGCTTGCTTGGAACAGGTGCGTTTGCTCTCGCACTTTTCATTTTTGAATTTCTCGGCATCTTTGGTGTAACCCTTGGCGGTGCACTTAATATTCATCATTATCCTGTGGTGGGAATAATGCTTTCGCTCCAGCTTCTGCTTCTTTCGGCAGCACTTTCCTGGAAACAGATGATTGACGGTCTTAAGGATGCGATAACATTCAATCCTTCCCCAAGCTCAATTCCCGCAGTAGCTGTTTTGATGACGGTTATATATAACGTCATTATGGCTCTTATCGCTCCTAATACGGGACTTAATCTTTATAATTTCCCGGCAGCACTCTGTCTTGTATTTATGGTTCTTAATGATTATCTTGACCTCTCCCGTGAGATCAGATCCTTTAATACCATAGCAACAAGACGCCCGAAATATGCGTCTGTTCATGTTAGTCCTGCTGCTCGCAGCACCGAGGAGGAAATGGCAGAGATATTCTCTAATGAGAATTACGACATGGCAGATTCCAAGGTTCTGGAGATAAAAAAGACAAAGTTTATTGATAATTATTTCCATAGAACGAACATTCTTTCTCTCAAGAGCCGCAAGCTGAATCTTGTGATATATCCCTTTATTGCTCTTGCGATAGCTCTTGGAATACTTTCCTTTGTAACAAACAAATCTGCTCTTACAGCATTTAGTATTTCGATACTTACTGTTCAGTTCGGTATGCCCATGGGCTTGCTTTTTGTCTATAGTTATTCTTTCTTCAGTGCTGTAAAGGCTGCATTTTCTCATGATGCCACGATTATTGGTGAAGCCTCTATTGAGGAATACAGCAATGCAACTACCGTTGTTTTTGCAGAAAAAGAGATATTCCCGCTTGAAACAACGGTTACAAAGGGGATCAAGCTTTATGATAACAATGCTATTTATTATGTCCTTTATCATTTGACCAGCCTTTATTCAAAGATCGGCGGACCTCTTAAGGAACGCTTGATCCGGGCTACTGCCGAAATGGGATATTCCCATGATGTTGAAGTTGTGTCGGTTGCTGAAAAGGGCATTGAGGCTGTGGTTGACGGAAAGGTTCATGTTATTGCAGGTCAGGCTCGGTACATGGAAGAAAAGGGGATCTTTGTTGGAAGTGATCCCGATGACGAGAAAATGTTTGCGGAGGGCGCATCTGCACTTTATCTTGTGCTTGACGGTGTTCTCAGCGCAAAGCTTTATGTAAGCTATGCCGTTACACCCGAATTAGAAAATGTTATAGCCTTCCTCGGTTCTGAAAATATGGAAACTGTTATTCGTAGCTGTGACCCTAATATTGATAATGAGCTTCTTGCATCCAAGCTGCGTGTTTCAAGATTCCCCTCAAGAGTAGTTAAATGCATGTTTGAGGAAAATGAGGATGTTCCAAGTGCTGAAAGCGGTATTGTTTCCAGAAACTCCCTTACTGCTCTCGCTCATGCTATCACCCTGTGCAATAAGATACGCAGAGTCAGAAAAACAGGAAGAACTGTCAGCATAATTTCTATGATAGTCAGTGTTCTTATGATGGTGTTCCTTGCGCTGTTCAGCTCAAAGATATCCATTCCGTCCCTATATGTGGCTCTTTATCAGATTTTCTGGATGATTCCCGTACTGCTCTTTACTAAATTGAATATTAAATAAATCAAAAGGGCTGATTTTCAAAACGAAAATCAGCCCCCAAATTCTTATTTGATTTTTCTGCATTCGAGATAATATCTCTTATCATTTGCGTGACCCATTGAGAAGGTCTTTCTTGGCAGAGCACCGTCGCAGATAACGGTTTTAAATAGCTGGTCTTTAGTCATGCCCTCAAAAAGAAACCCAATGGTATTTTCCTTTGAGGAAAGCTTGCGGAGCGAATCCTCGCCATGTATGTAATCAACCTCTGCGCCTTCATGATCTTTAACATATTCATCAAGGAAAGCCTGAAGAGTTCCCACGGTAAGCTGTGCTGTGGGGTTCTCGAAAATAAGCTCTTCGTCACCATGTTTTGTAACTGCTATGACCTTTTGTGAGCTTTCGTTACCGCCAAGGCTCTTGGCATATGCGCAAAGCTTCTTTTTTATTTCATTGGTATCAACTCCGAAAACAACTCGGTAGATCGGCTCGAATTCAAGAGTATCATCATGGAGATTTTCAAGCTCTACCAGTGCATATTTGGCAGGAGTTTTTGCTGCGTTTTCTGCGCCGATCTCGGCTTTCAGCTCTTCATAGCAGGTCTTTGCTGTCGCCAGTGAGTGGTTTCCATCTCCTACCGCAAAGAGCAGGGGCGCATATATTCCGCCGTATTTCTTTTCCATTACATCCGGAGCGATAAGTGCCTCAAGAGCACCTGAAATTCTTGATTCCTCTTTTTTATCAACATAATATGCAGTGACATGACCGCCGCCCAGCATAAGCTCAAAATCGTAAGCCTTTTCCATGCTGTCTTTTGTCGAGGTCAAGGGCTCGATAACGGTCTTTTCGGGGTCATCTATAAGCATGAGAACATGGGGAAGCTCAACGGGGGCATCCTTGCGTATCTTAACTCTTGGTGGAATTCTGGAAAGAACCGTACCCTCCGTAGCTCTGATAAGAGAGGAGGATCCCTTGTTGAAATCGTATTCGTCCAGATCTACCATGCCGATAAGACCGCAGCGCATTTTTCCGTTTGCCTGTGTTCTTTCAAGATAAATGAAGTTTTCGCGGCTGTTTATAAGCACGTTTTTAAGATATTTTTCCATTTCGGCATTGATGAGAGGAACTCTCTTTTCGGTCTCGTCAAGATAGACCTCGGGCAATGTTATGCGCAGAGTTGATGGGGATGTGCCGACAATTGCATCAGCCTCTGCCCAATATTCAGGCTCGCTTGTGTATTGGTCGCAGGCAACGACCGACCATTTTGTGCCGTCAACCTTATCGAAATCCGGTAAAAGTATATTTGCGGGAAGAAAACTTTTCATATTGTACTCCTAAAAAACAATTTTTTATATTATATCACACGATTACGACGATTTCAACTATATTTTTAAAAAAAACAGTTGCAAACGCAACTAATCTGTGGTAAAATATTCATGAGGTTAAAATGAAGGGATGTGAAATAATGCCGCCGCCGAGGAGCAGTTTTGAATATCAAAAGATAGAGACACCAAAAAAGATAAGTGAAATTCCCGGATATCTGAAGGAAATACTTGGCGGATTTTTTCTCCGAATGATATATATAATAAAGCTGGTTTGGGAAACCGGCCCATGGATAATGATAGCAATGTCTCTTATTGCTGTTTTAAATGGTATTATTCCTATTATCAGTTCATATGTTTCAAGATACTTACTGAATGCGCTCCAGACGGGCTTCAGCAAATATAGCAGTATCGAAGAATTCTTCGATTTTTCATTTTCAATCGAAAGTGTGCTTTTTTTGCTTATTTTTACCTTTGTCCTCAGGATTCTCGGAAGCATAGTTGGGCAGCTTGATTCTGCGATCCTACGTATTTCGGGAGAGAATATCGTTAAGTGCGTTAAGGTCAGGATAATGAACAAGGCAAAGGAGCTTGACATGGCTGCTTTTGACCAGCCCGCATTTTATGAAAAACTTGAAAACGCAAATAGGGAAGCGGGTCACCGTCCTATTCAGATTTTGAATTCCACCTTTACCATCGTCAGCAATGTTATTAAGCTTATATCCTATATAATTATTCTTTCCACTGCACCGGGGCTTTGGTGGGCACCAATCGTTATGGTAATTGTTTCTGTTCCCTCGGCGATAATCAATTTTACCTTCAGACGTAAAAACTTTTTCTATATGCGCTGGAAATCCAAGGAGCGCAGACAGATGAATTATTACAGTGATATTATGGTGAATAAGGATATTGCGAAGGAGATACGAATTTTTGGTCTTGCAGATTCCTTTATCGGCAAATATATTGATGTTTATAAGGTGTATTATGCGGGTATAAAAAAGCTTGTTTTAACGGAGAATGCCTGGCATATTGTTATAGCGCTTATATCAGCAATTACAAACTGCACTTTTTTTGCATATATTGCTTTCCTTGTGCTGAAGGGAAATATTCTTATCGGTGATTACAGTCTGTATACCGAATCGCTGACCTCCATTGCATCAAATGTTGCGGCTCTTATCAGCACATCTGCATCTGTTTATGAGGGCACTCTTTTTATCGACAATCTTATTTCCTTTATGGACGAAAAACAGTCTATTGTTCCGTTTGATAATGATAATCCCGCAAAAATTAACAGCGGAGCTCCTCATACTATTGAATTTTGTAACGTCAGCTTTTCTTATCCGGGAACAGAAAGACCGGTTATAAAGAATGTAAATCTTAAATTTAATCCCGGAGAGACCGTTGTGCTTGTAGGTCTCAACGGAGCGGGAAAAACTACTCTTATAAAGCTTCTTACCCGACTATATGACCCAACAGAGGGCGTTATTCTCCTTGACGGCAAGGATATAAGAAGCTATGATGTATCAGAGCTTTATAAAACATTCGGAATCATATTCCAGGACTTTGGTAAATATGCGGATACGGTTTCGGAAAATATTGCATTTGGCGATGTGGAAAAAGAAATTGACCTCGAAAGGGTGAAATTCGCCGCAGAACAGGCAGATGCAGCCGATTATATTTCGAGGCTTCCCGATGGATATGAAACGCCGCTCATGCGTCATTTTGAAAAGAACGGAACAGAGCTTTCCATCGGTCAATGGCAAAAGCTTGCAATTGCGAGAGCGTTTTACAGCGAAAATGATATTCTTATACTTGACGAGCCCACGGCTTCACTTGATGCGATCGCAGAGCAGGAGATATTCAATCAGTTCGATAAGTTGAGGCAGGATAAAATGTCCATCTTCGTTTCACACCGTCTGTCGAGTGCGACCATTGCCTCAAAGATAGTCGTTCTTGAATATGGCGCAGTTGTCGAGGAGGGAACTCATAAGGAGCTTATGGAGAAAAAAGGCAAGTATTACGAGCTGTTTTCTACACAGGCAAAAAGATATATCGAAAGCGAAAAAGAAAAAGAAATATAAAAAAGCTATTTGCGAATACAAAAAATCCCCTTGCCAATTGGCAAGGGGATCATCTTATATATTACTGCTGGAAATCGTTAGGGTTCTGAGTGGGCTGCTGAGGCTGAACATAGGGATTGTGCTGCGGAGCACCGTAGGGATTTTGCTGAGGCTGAGCATAGGGGTTCTGCTGAGGTGCACCATAAGGGGTTCTGGGAGTGCCATAAGGATTCTGCTGGGGAGCGCCATAAGGATTCTGCTGGGGAGCGCCATAAGGATTCTGCTGGGGAGCACTATAAGGATTCTGCTGCGGTGCTCCGTAGGGATTTCCACCATATGGGTTGCCACCATAGGGATTTTGAGGAGCATAAGCAGGCTGTGCATAGGGGTTGAATCCGGATTTGTTTATGTTGTCAATCTCAACATAGAAAGCTGCCTGAACAAGGCCAAAGAAAAGTGGAGTGAAAGCTATAACACAAATCTCAAAAACAAAAAGCAAAAGTGCACCGATAACAGGTATAACGCAAAGTAATCCAAGTACAAGTGATGCAACAAAAATGAAAACATAAGGAAGAAAATCTGCAAGGAACATCTTGCCTTTGAAGCCTTTTGTCCTCTTCTCGGAAACCTTAATTGCTTCTGTGAGAGGAATATCCTGCTCATGAACGAGTATGTAAGGTGTGAGACGGTAAGCATATCCCTTAACAATAACAAAGAAAACACCTACGATCGGGATAAGTCCCCAAAGGAAGATCCAAAGAGACATCCATGCCATGCCGCAAACGACACGCTTGATAGTTGCCCAATCCTTAAAGCAATCGAAAAGCTGAACAACCTTAACATCTTCGCCCTTGTAACCATAGAGATATACCATAGTCATAGAAGTTGTAATAAGAAGGTTGAGAGCCAGCGCAATACCGATTGTTGCGCCAAAAAGGAAAGTGAGAACCGTGGTGAGGACACCGGAAAGAAGGGAAATTCCCCAAAGCTTGAAGGGCTTCTTTGCAAGAACCGCAAGAGCCTTCTTGTAGACAGACATTACCATTTGTAATAATCCTCCTTATAAAATTGTCAATTTGTAACATATGTTATTATATTTATTGTAACATAAATGTCGCATTTTGTCAATAAATTTTGCTGAAAACATATAATTTTCAATAAATATTTGTTCAAAAAAAGGAAGTTCCACAAAAATGCGAAACTTCCTGATTTTTTAATTATTCATCGTCGCCCTTGTAAGCGTCAATGATCTTCTGTGCATTAGCGGCGGGCATTTCCTCATAACGGAGAGGATTGAAGGTGAATTTACCTCTACCCTGTGTCATTGCGCGGAGAGAAATTGTGTAATCCATCATTTCAGCTCTCGGAACCTCGGCATCGATAACGGTGTAAGCCTTCTTTTCAGCAGCTTCCATACCCATAACGCGTCCGCGTCTCTTGTTAAGGTCGCCCATAATGTCGCCCACAACAGAATCGGGAATAGTAACCTTAAGTGCGCCTACGGGTTCAAGAAGAACGGGCTTAGCTTGCTTCATGCACTCCTTGAATGCGATACCGGCAGCGAGCTTAAAGGACATTTCCGAGCTATCTACATCGTGGTAAGAACCGTCAAAGAGGTCTGCCTTGATATTTACAACGGGATATCCTGCAACACCTTTAAGCATTGCTTCCTGGAGACCCTTTTCAACTGCGGGATGGAAGTTCTTAGGAACAGAACCGCCAACTGTGGACTCTGTGAATACCAGAGCGTCGTCGCCGTCGCCGGGAGCAAAGCGGATCTTAACATGACCGTACTGACCGTGACCGCCGGTCTGCTTCTTATATTTACCCTCAACCTCAACGCTTCGTGTAATTGTTTCGCGGTAAGGAATTATGGGTGTATCAAGCTTAACCGATGTGCCGAAGCGGCTCTTGAGCTTGGAAACGATAACATCAAGGTGAATATCGCCCATACCGTAGATAAGCATCTGCTTTGT
>CAYPKQ010000080.1:0-10817 GCA_964411355.1 uncultured Lachnospiraceae bacterium | reverse complement strand
AAGCCCTGCGGACTTATGGACCAGGTGGCATGCGCTGCAGGCGGTGTTGTCAGCATTGATTTTGCAGATCCCACAGCTCCCGTTATCGAAAAGATCGATTTTGATCTTTCGGGCGCAGGATATAATCTTTGCATTGTGAATACGGGCGGCAATCATGCCGATCTCGGAGAGGATTATGCTTCTGTTCCCTCGGAGATGAAGTCGGTTGCAGAGTTCTTTGGCAAAAAGGTTTTGCGCGAGGTCGAAGAGGATGAGGTGGTAAGTGCTATTCCCGCTCTCCGCGAAAAGGTTGGAGATAGAGCTATTATGCGTGCGCTTCATTTCTTTGGGGAGAACAGAAGAGTTGAGATAATTAAGGATGCGCTGAAAAAGGGTGATATTGATGGCTTTTTCGATGGAATTTTGGCATCGGGGCGCTCCAGCTTCTGCTACCTGCAGAATGTTTTTACCACCAAAAATGTTCATGAGCAGGGAATATCCCTTGCACTTCTGCTTGCGGACAAGTATCTTGCGGGCAAAAAGGCAGCATTCCGCGTTCACGGCGGCGGATTTGCGGGAACGATCCAAGCGTTTGTTCCGTCACAGGATGCAGAGGGCTTCAGAGCTTATATGGATAGTGCACTTGGCGAGGGCTCTTGTCTCATTCTCCGAATTAGACCCTATGGTGCAGTTAAGGTAATATGAAAAAAAGAAACAAGAAAAAAACGGGCACGGATCTTGCGCCCATACGTGAGAGGAAAAAGCCAAATATTGGCATGATATTGCTTTTGGTCTTCAATACCGCTGTCATTTTTTGCTTTTACCGCTACATGCTGAATTTCCGTTATTTTGAAATAGTCCTTATTTCATATATGGTGATTCTGGCGGTGCTCGTTCTCTCATACGTTATCTACAATAGGGGCTTTTCCCGAAGCGGTGTGACATTTGAAATGCTACCGGACAGCATGACGGATGAGGAAAAGACTTTATTTATCGAGGATGCACAGCGCCGAAAGAAGAAATCAAAATGGATGATAGCCTTTATATTTCCATTTGTTTTCACATTCGCTATCGACGCTTTTTCCTGGTTTATTGAGGACAATATTATTTCTATTTTAAAGGGACTGCCATGAATTCTGTATACACATTATATTCCGGCTCGGGCGGAAACTCGGTCTATTTCAATCTTTGCGGACACGAATTTCTTATCGACGCCGGCAAAAGCGCAAGAACGCTGTGCCATTCGCTTCAAGATATAGGTGCGGATATATCGGGGATTGAGGCGATCTTTATAACTCATGAGCACACGGACCATGTTGGGGCACTTGAGGTGCTTACAAAGAAGAATCATATTCCCGTGCATATTTGCGGCAGATCTGCCATGAAGCTTAAAACCCTTGGAAGCGGTGGACTTAGGAGCTGCATAATAGAGCATCCGCCGCTTTTCAGCGTTAAGATGGGGGCTGTTGAGATATCTTCATTCGTAACTCCCCACGACAGCCTTGGAAGCGTTGGATATCGCATTGAATATACCGAGGAAAGAGACGGGGCGCAGGAAAAATGCGCCATCGGTCTTGCTACCGATATCGGTCATATAAATGACAGCATAAGAGGCGGTCTTATGGGCTGCCGTGATGTTATTCTCGAAGCAAATCACGATCCGGATATGCTTATGTGCGGTTCTTATCCGGAATATCTCAAAATGAGGATAATGTCGGAAAGAGGACATCTTTCAAATAGCGACTGTGCGGCATTTGCCGCAGAGCTTTGCGAAAATGGAACCAAAAATCTGCTTCTGGCGCATCTCAGCGAGGAAAATAACGAGCCTTCGCTTGCTCTTTCAGAGGTGAGAGCGTCTGTTGCCGATGAAAGTGTACATATTGCCGTGGCAGACAGAGAAAATCCTGTGAGGCTGATATAATGATAAATGTTAAGCTAATTACGGTGGGAAATCTTAAGGAGAGTTATCTGAAGGATGCGGAGGCGGAATATACAAAGCGTCTCGGCGCATTTTGCCGCTTTGAGAGCGTACAGCTAAAGGAAGTTAGGCTTTCGGATTCTCCATCGCAAGGTGAGATAGCTTCGGCACTTCTTGCCGAGGGAAAAAGCATAATCTCGGCAATGGGTCAAAGAGCTTACAAGATCGCAATGTGTGTTGAAGGAAAGCAGCTCTCTTCCGAAGGGCTTGCCGCACTTATTGAGGGGGCAAGTGCACAGCATAGCGAGATCTGTTTTGTGATCGGCTCATCCCACGGGCTTCACGAGAGCGTAAAAAAGGCTTGCGACTGCCGCCTTTCGGTTTCGCAGCTTACATTTCCCCATCAGCTCATGAGAATTATATTGCTTGAGGCGGTCTATCGCGGCTTCAACATTATAAAGGGGACGAAATACCACAAATAACGGAGGAAATTATGGAAAGGATAATGCGTTTTGTAAAAAGAGCTGCGTGCGTTCTGATCTTTGCGCTGGTCAGCTTTTTTGTGCTCTCGTACGGCATTGGAAATTTTGATTTTATCTTTATAAAACGCGATCTTCCTATTTCCGGCAAGGGTAATTTTCATATAGAAGAGTCTCCCATGACAAATGAGGACAAGGTTATAGAGGAGCAGATCGGCAATATGGGAATCGGAGAGAATATTTCCGGCATTATCTCATCTCCTTCAAATGAAGATAATGCGGGAGCGGATGCCGAAAGCGGAGATGAGGGCGAAAAAAATCCTGCTACATCCCGTGAGGAATGTTATCCCTCTCTCGGACAGGCGATGTCCTCGGGATATAACATAAGTGCAGATGGATATATTGCAGATAACGATCATGTTCTTGCCGAAATACTGCTTGATGTTACTATGACAATGGATCAGGTAAAGGGGAAAAAGTTGGTTCTTGTTGACGCTCCCATTTTATATGAGGAGGGCGGGGAATATTTTTACAATGCATCCTTTTCTGATGAATATTGCTTTTCCTTTGAAATATACATGGGATATATTTTGATGTATGATAAAGTCACCGTAACTCTGTTTGACAGCTACGGAAATAACATTGCTACATACGGTCGCTCTGAAATGCGCCCTGCTTATGCGAGGGATGAGGGGGAGAATCCTCTTTTTATCGATTATGAGGGCAGATATTTTTTGGTGGGTGAGGACGGCAGAAAGCTTTATTCTTCATATGTTGATGAGAGGGACAGCCGCGGGCTCTATTATAATTACCGAAAAGAGCTTGGCACACTCGACTCACCGCTTTTGATCTTTTATAAGAATATAAATGTGCGGTTTATTGACGAGATCGATACTAAAGATTATTATATCCGAAGCTCTATTGACCCGGAGCTTGCTAAATATATCTATGCGCTAAGACCAAGCTTTGCGGAGACTGTGGCAAAGGTGAATCCGCGCTTTGCCGAGGCTCTCGAAAAAATAAAAGCGCAGATCGAAGAGGAAAAAAGGCTTGAGGAGGAGAAAAAGACCGAGCAGCTTACAAATGCAGAAGAAACGCTGCTCTATCCCGAATCCGAAAGTGTTGCGGAGACCACTGCACCGATTGAGATGGTTACCGATACTGTGATTACTGCGGAAACAGAAACCGTGGCAGAGACAGAACTCGAAACAGAAACTGAACTCGAGACAGAAATTGAAACCGAAACCGAGATCGAAACCGAACCCGAAACAGAGACAGAATTAGAGACAGAAACAGAAAAGGTCACGTCCTCGAATCCAAATGTTCTCGTTATCGACAGGACTCTGTCGCTTTTGCGTTACGGTTACGGATTTTCTTCGACAGAACCGGACGAGATAGAGTACAAATATGCAAAGGCGTATGGATTCAGCGAGGGCAGAGCCGCAGTCGTTGATGATAAGGGCGTCCTTCGCTTTATAAACCCCATGGGAGAGGTTGTTATAGACGGTGTCGGCACGAAAATGGTGACTGCAAGCCGATATATCGTAACAGAATATGCCGAGCCTCTTTACCGTCATTCGGAAAATTCAAAGGGATATCTCTATTTTGACAATGGTCTTGTGAGAGTGAGAAAGCTGGAGAGGGATTATACCTTCAGAAATCTCATTTATTCGGATAGCGACGTTCTTCTTTATCCCGACGGAAGCGAATTTGAGATACCGGGTGGCTTTACACTTGTTTCTTATTCGGAGGGAGTTCTCGTTCTTAAGGGAACGAGCGGTAAATACGGCTATTATCATAAGGACGGCTATTGGATTGCGCAGCCCATATATACCGAGATAAGGCCTTTTTCCGAGGGGCTTGGAGTTATCGGATTCCTTGGGGGCAAAAAGGGCGTTATAGACAAAAACGGAAATATCGTTATTCCATTTGCTTACGAATATATAACTGCACCTTCGGAGGGTATAATGACCCTTTACAGCTATGAAGATGGCTGGACTATATTAGCTAAAATGGAAAAATAAGAGGATTTTTATGAAAAAATTAGAGCTTTGCGGATTTAAGCTGGGTTCTGCCTTTATAGATCACGGACTTTTGCTTGCTCCCATGGCGGGAGCCACCGACTATGCTTTCAGAGAGGTTTGCAGAGCACACGGAGCTTCTCTTGTGGTCAGTGAAATGGTCTCCGCAAAGGCACTCTGCTATGAGCAGAGGTGCAAAAAGAAAAATGCGGAAGAGCTTTCGAGAACAGCGCCCTTGGCGGCTGTAAGGAGCGAGGAGCTTCCTATGGCGGTTCAGCTTTTCGGAAGTGAGCCCGAGTTTATGGCCGAAGCGGCGGAGCTTCTCCAAAGCGGAGAATATTTCGGATGCAAAAGCACTGCCACCCCCACCGCTATTGACATAAATATGGGCTGCCCCGTTGCAAAGGTGGTTTCAAACGGTGAGGGCAGTGCTCTTATGAAGGATATCAGGCTTGCCGCAAGGATAGTAAGGGCGGTTTCGGACAGAATAAAGCTGCCCGTTACCGTTAAGATGCGCGCCGGCTGGGATAAGGACAGCATAAATGCTCCCGAGCTTGCAAAGGCTCTTGAGGATAGCGGCGCGGCTATGATATGCGTACACGGCAGAACAAGAGAACAATTTTATGAGCCGAGTGCAGACTACGGGGTTATTGCGGATGTGAAAAAAGCGGTAAAGATACCTGTGGTGGGCAACGGAGATATTTGCTCCGCAGCAGATGCTGTAAGGATGCATGAGATAAGCGGTTGTGACGGCATAGCTGTTGGCAGAGGGGCTCTCGGAAATCCTTGGATATTTGAAGAAATTATCGCCGGGGCAGAGGGCAGGGAATATAAAAGGCCTCCCATCGGTGAGCGGATGAAGGTGGCTCTTGCGCAAACCGAAAGGATGTGCATGGAAAAGGGCGAATATGTTGCCGTGCGCGAGGCGAGAAAGCACGTTTCTTGGTATATAAGCGGGATTCGCGGTGCAGCAGAGATGAGAAATCGCATAAATTCTGTGGAGAGCATAGAGGAGATCAGAAAAATTGCAGAGGAGATATCTGCCCTCTCCGAGGAATGATGCTTAGGCAATTATAAAAAAGGAGAGGAGGAGCTATGGCGCATATACTTGGTTTTTCACCGAAAAAAATCAGTGAAAACAGAGACGAGAGGCTTGTGGAGCTTGCGACACTTGTTCGCAGCGGCAGCGAAAAGCACTTTGAAGATATAGTTAAGATGTGCGAGAAAAGCGTTTTTGAGCTTGCTTACAGAGTGAGCAAAAGCAGCGAGGATGCAATGGATATCACGCAGGATACCTTTATCAAGCTCTGGCAGCTCCTTTCGGGTGATGCTCCTCTTGATGATATAAAATCATGGTATTCCTATATTTTGCGCATGGCGCGAAATTGCGCTCTTGATTTTTTACGCAAGCAGAGCATAAGGCGTCATGATTCGATGATGGTTCTCTCCGAGGATGGCGAATATAAAGAAATGGATATTCCCGATGAGGATATTTATTCCGATCCCGTTCGCTTTTATGAGCGTGAGGAGCGGATAGAGAAGGTCAGAGAGGCGATCAACTCCCTTGACGATGATTATAGGCAGATCCTTATTTTGCGAGAAAGCGAAGGCCGTTCCTATAAGGAGATAAGCGATATGATGGGGATTGAAATGGGTACTGTCAAGAGCAAAATTTTCAGAGCGAGAAATCAAATAAAAGAATATCTGGAAAAGCGGAACATTTTTTAAAATGCGTGCGTCTCTTATATTGAAAATGGTTGAAAGGGATTTTTTATAACATATTTATGATGGAAAATGAAGCAATGAAAAGAGGGCAATGTAATGAGATGCTCACCGAGCTTTCCGCTTATATTGACGGTGAGCTTGATGCTTCGGACTCTCACCGAGTGGAACTGCACCTTGAAAAATGCGAAAAATGCAGAGAAACGCATAGGGCACTTTCCCTGCTGTCACAGGATATTGGAGCGGCGTCCGTTCCTTATCCTTCCGATCTTCACTCGCACATTATGGCTTCGCTTGGTGAAGAGATGGAAAAGGGAAGAAAAAAGAACAGAGCAGCCTCTTTCGGAAATGCAATGAAGAAGCACGGTATGTGGATAGGCGTCGGCGTGGCGGCGGTCATTTGTCTTGTGCTCGTTGGCTCACCGGTATTCAGAGGGGATCTTGCCTTCGGTATGGACGCTGCAAAGAGCTTTGAGGCGGAGGAAGATGCCATGATGCCGCAAAACGGCGGCATAGAGGTTGCTTCGGATATGAGTAAATCAAATACAGCAGGCAGAGTTTACTGTTCGGCAGATGATGCCGAGCTCTTTGAGGCAGAGACGAAGTATTGTTCATCTTATAGTCTGGCAGACGGCATGGAACTCCCGGCGGAGGAGGAGCAAGCTACCGTGGGAAAAACGGATTATGCGGTCGTTCCGGAATCGGCCGCCGAATCGGAGTCGGAGACAGAGAGAGCCGATTCTCACAAAATCGAATATGATCTTATGCCGAGCTTTATGCTCCCGCGCGGAGTGCTTGACCCAAAAAAGACAGAGCTTTATCACTAAAATGTGAGAAAGCTCTGCTTTTTTGCACAAAAAAACACTTTAAATTTGTTAAGAATGTAAAAAATTAAAAAAATCATTGACAAACATTCCAATATGTGGTATCATATTGTAGAATGAACAAGGTGTCTCTTGTTCAGTGTTTTATATCATTATGAAAGGATATATATACGATGAAAAACACAAAAAGAATTATTCTCATTTGCTCGGCAGTTATCATGATGGTTGCTCTCATGGCGATCGCAATTTCTGCTGAAACATTCACAGGCGATGTTCTTAAGAACGACACAAGCAATTCAAATGACCTTGTTTGGACATTTGACAGCGAAACCGGCGTTCTTACGATTTCCGGTACATCAAAGGAGCTTGTCCTTGATCCTAAACCCTCTTGGGATAAGATGAGCACCGACACGATTCCGTGGTATTCGCACGCCGGTGCTATCACAAAGGTAGTTGTAGAAGCTCAGGTAGAGACTATATGCGCATACGCATTCAACCAGCTGAAGGCTTGTAAGGTTGTTGTTATGCCCGATACCAAGATCACTCTTAAGGGTTCGATGGTATTCTCCAACATGAATGCTCTTACAACTTTCGGTCCCGAGGGTACACCCGAGGGCGTTATCGACCTTCGTAACTTCACAGGCGAGTCCAGCCAGTGCTTCGAGAACTCCTGTTGGAATACAACTATAAGAGTTCTTATGCCTGCTGAGGGCAAGTCTCCCATTAACGCTTCTAAGGTTTTCGGTGATTCCACAACAGCCATCTTTATGGTAGTTGCGGGTTCTCCCAGTGCGACAATGGTTGATAAGATGAAGAACACAAGTGTTGAAACAACTCCTTTTGCTGATGTTATAACAGTTGAAAACTATGATGGTACATATGACGGGGCATCTGCTCCCGCAGATACAACGGCTCCCGCAGATACAACGGCTTCTGCAGATACAACGGCTTCTGCAGATACAACAACTGCTGATTCCGCAGAGCCTGTACAGACTCTTCAGGAAACAAAAACTACTACGGCTATCTTCGGTACACCCGTGATCGACGGTGATATCGATGAGGCTTGGGATCTTGCAACGGAGATCGATTTCCCTTGGGATCGCCAGGATTGCTCAGAGGAGAACCTCGCAGAGCTTATGAATTACCAGGATGAATCCCAGAAGCCTTGGGCGAAGGTTATGTGGGATGCAAAGAAGCTCTATATTCTCGCATTCGTTCCCGATGGAGATATTCAGACAGACTCAGCGATTTCCAGCTACAACCGCGACGGTATCGAGATCTATATTGACGAGCTCAACGAAAAGAAGGCGGATAAGGCTCTTGCAACATCCTTCCATCAGCTTCAGTTCGTTGCGGACGGTAGCTTTGTAGAAAGCCAGGGCGCAGAAACAGCTTATGCTTCAAAGGTATTTGAAGGCTATTACATCATCGAGGTTGCTTATACATTCCATGTAACAGCTCCCAAGCAGAATATGGTAATGGGCTTTGATATCTCCGTTAACTGCAACAATACCGGCAGCAATGTTCGTGATTACTGCCTCGCTTGGAACGACCGTACAAATGTTGCATATAAGTGCCCCATGTACATGGGTAATCTCCAGCTTGTAGGCGGAGAGGATGTTAACGCAGGCGTTGACACTCCCGTAAAGGAAGAGGAGACAACAAAGGCGGACGATACAACCGCAGCTCCCGAAACACCTGCAAACCCCGCCGAAGTTCTCCTCACAGGTAGCCTTGATGCTCAGTATTCCAAGGTAACATGGACGCTCACAGCAGACGGAACACTTACAATTCTTGCAAAAGAGGGTGTAACCGGCTGGAATGAGGTTCCTTATTATAATCAGGTAACAGAGAACGGCTGGCTTGATATGGCAGACCAGATAAAGAAGGTGGTTATTGGTAAGGGTCTTTCAAAGGTTGGCGCAAATGCGTTTGTAAACTGCCCCAATCTTGAAGTTGTTGAGTGGGCAACCATTTCGCAGCTTGCAGGCAGCCCTTTCAAGAACTGCCCCAAGCTCACAACTATCTATAAGACAGGCGACGAGCCCGTTGTTGGAACATTTGACCTTACTTCGATCTCTGCTGTAAACGATTCCAACCAGTTTGTAAACTGCGGCATGACAAGTGTTAATTTCAACAGCAAGATCACAACGATCAAGGACGGTTTCTTTACAGACTGCGCATATCTTACCAATGTTACTCTTGGCGAAAAGGTTGAAACTATCGGCGACAACGCATTTGCCGGCTGCTATAACCTCAAGGTTATTTTTGGTACAGCAGGAACAGTTGCCGAGACATATGCAAACGCAAAGGGCTATACCTTTGCAAAGATTGGCGATACTGTTGAGATCCCCGAGGCAGTTGTAACAACAGCAGCACCCGAGACAACAGCGGCACCCGAAACAACTCCCGCTCCCGAGACGACAACAGCTCCCGAGGAGACAAGCGCAGACGGAACAACAAAAGCTCCCGATGAAGCAGCACAGACAGGCGATATCAACCTGGTTATGGTTGTTGCAATCGCTCTCGCAGCTCTCGCAAGCGCAGTTGTTCTTACAAAGAAGAGAAGATTTAACTAATTAAAGATTATTGCACGGCAACGCAATGCGTTGCCGTGTTTTTTATGCATTCGGAGACTGTATTTTCCACCGACGCACCGATGAACAGTAATTTAGCAAACTGTTGAAGATGTATTTTGTAGGGGACGGCGACCGCGACGGTCCTCAAAAGACGTGAAATAATTGTGATTATCAAATGATAATAGGGATGTCGAGGTCGCCGTCCCCTACAAAAATTCGTTATCGCCTGTTCGATAAATTACTGTTTGCATGAATTTGAAAGGTTTAATGTCGTCGTTTAAATGCCTTACAAATACATATTTATTCAAAAATATTTGGGTAAAATATCAAAAAACCATTGACAAAATTTTGAAATTATGGTATCATAACCTTAAGTATAATGAATAAAGTGTAAATTCGGCACAAAAACGGCTCGCAACCGTGCTGTTGCCGTATTTTCCGCTGATTCAATACAAATTTCTCACGAAAGGATAAAACCATGAAAAACACAAAGAAAATTCTTCCGGTTCTTTTTCTCGTGCTTGCTTTTGCTGCAATGTTCGCAGTAATGGCTTTTGCTGAGGGAGGAAAGGTTGATGCAACCGATGCTTCAAATGACCTTCAGTGGGCATTCGATGCAGAAACCAAAACACTTAAGATCACAGGTACTTCCACAAAGCTCACAATTAACCCCGCTCCCGCATGGAATGCCAAGGAAAACTTCCCTTGGAATGCTGTTGCAGGACAGATTGAGCATGTTGTTGTTGAAGCTCCCATCACATCCATTTGCCAGTATGCATTTGGCTATCTCACCAAATGCGTGGATATCATTCTTCCCGCAAATGAGATCAAGCTTGAGGGCTATAACACCTTCTGCGGCAACTCTTCGCTCACAACAATGGGTCCTGCAGGCACACCCGCAGGCGTAATTGACGCTCGTAATTTCACAGGCGAGGTTAACCAGGCTTTTGAGAACTCTATGAGCGGCAAGGAAGTTACATTTCTTATGCCTGTTGAGGGTAAATCTCCCTTCGGATCTACCAAGCTTGCCAATGACGCTACCATTCTTACTATTATGGTAGTTGCAGGCTCCGAGTGCGAGACATGGGCAAAGAATCTTGCTGCAAAGGCAGGAACCGCAGGTGACTTTATTCCGGATTCTATTAAGGTTGTGAACTATGACGGTACATATGATGCATCTGCAGTTCCGGAGGATACAACCGTTGCCCCCGAAGATACAGCAGCACCCGAGGACACAACTGCAGCTCCCGAAACACCTGCAAACCCCGCCGAAGTTCTCCTCACAGGTAGCCTTG
>CAYPKQ010000079.1:0-10980 GCA_964411355.1 uncultured Lachnospiraceae bacterium | reverse complement strand
GCAACACCCTCAACCCCCATTCCAAAAACGAGAACAAAAACAAGATTGAGAACAACATTTACTATTCCGCCTACAGATGAATACAGCATAGGACGGAGAGTGTCTCCGTTTGAACGCAGAATTCCCGAGCAGAAATTGAACATTGCGTTTCCTATTGTGCCGAGAAAATAAACCTTAACATAAAGAGTTGACTGCGCTATAAATTCTTCGGGAGTATTCATAAGACGTAGGAGAACAGGGGCTAAAAAGAAGCCGGTAACACCAACGATAATACCAACGGCAACAGCCATTACGACAGACGTGTGAACCGCTCTATCAACTCTTTTTGCATCCTTTGAGCCGATGCTTTGCGAGACGGTAACGCTGACTCCCGCACTCATTCCAAGCATAAGTCCGAGAATAAGATTGATAATGGATGAGGTACAGCCAACAGCTCCGAGGGCATTGGGGTTATCACAATAGTTTCCAACAACAAACATATCGGCAGAATGATAGAAAAGCTGAAGCAGATTTGTCAGAATCAATGGAATTGCAAATCTTATCATCTTGCCAAGAAGCGGTCCCTCTGTCATATTTATTTTTTCTTTATTGTTTCTAAACATTTTTTCTCCCAAAGATAGTTCTTTTATTCTTCAAAGGCAAGGCTTATAACATGATCGGAGCATCCGTAATAAAGTCTCCGTTTACCGTCCCATTTAACAAGTGAATTGCAAACGGTACAAGCTCTTGCGGAATGTCCGTACATTTCAAAATCAAATTCGGGTATTATGAAAGGATGATCAAGCTTATCTATAACGGTTGTAAGATCTGCGGGGTCGATCAGTGCTTGGGAAAGAGTCCAGAAATGTCCTTCATCACGCAGATGCTCACATCCCGGCACAACACCGTAAGCATTATAAAAATATACTATGCCGTCCTCAGTCAGAAGTGCCGCTGCGCCGGCTTCGTGGGAAATGGCATCATATCCCGAATCGTTTCCTTTTCCGAAAAGCTTTTTAGGTTCGCCACGCTCATCAAGCTCAACATCCCATTTTATAAGGTCGTCGGAAGAAAACAAATATCCCTCGTGAGAAGAATACATATAGTATTTTCCGTTGATTTTCGCAGCAACGAGCTTATCGCCAACCTCGCGGCAAATAACACATCCGCTTCTGGAATGATTGAAATACTTTTTCCATTTATCATTCAATGCAATTCCGTGCTTCTTCCAATGAATAAGATCATCGGATGAGGCGCTCATGAGCACATCTTCCCATTTTTCCTCCGAGCTTTTGCCGAATCCCGAACCGTCACGCTTGTAATGTCCCGACCAAACATCATAATTCATATAATACCTGCCATCCTCACCCTCAATTATATGAGGATCGGAGCAGCCGCCCCACCATTCAAATTCCTCATATTCCTTTTCGGGATAAAGAATAGGCTCTGGATATCTTTCGAAATTAATTCCGTCATCACTGACAGCATGACCTATTCTGCAAACGACCTTTTTATTGCCGAAAACATCATTACCGCCAAGGGGCTCGCCGTCAGCACGGTAAAAGAAGTGCAATTTTCCATCCTTTATTACGCAGGCGGGATTATATACATTGGAAAATTCCCATTTTGTTCCTTCGCCTTCAAAGGGACAATCAAAAACCGACTTATCGGTAGGCACAAATATCGGTCTCCCTATCTTTTTAAAAGGCCCAAGCTCCCATTTTTTCATTGATCTGACTCCGTTTTATGAGATGAGATATGTATCTCGTTTATTCTTGATGCAAGATCGCGGATAAAAACATTATCAGCCTTACTTCCGTTTTCAAGCTCTGTCATTATTACCAACAGATATGGGTTCTCGTCAAAAACTATCGCCATATCATGGTATGCATCCAGATCCCAGCCGTATTTATTTGCCGCACGGGATGGTTTTACAGCCGACGGGATCATTATTCTATGGTTTGTACCCAGCATCCAGCTCTTCAGCCCCTCGGCATATTTTCCGTCGCTTTCAAAATATTTATAAATCTCAAGAAGATATGCGCCCATTTCTCTCGCATTTGCGCTATAGAGCTTTTTTTGAGGATTTGTGACTCCAATGCTTTCTGAAAAATCATTAAAACCTGCTCTTCCGAATGTGTTTCGAAGCTCCGCAAAGGCGATATTATCACTATACGTTATCGCAAGCTTCAGAAGATCATAATATGTATATGCCGTGCCAAATTCGCTGTTCCGGATTATTCCCGAACCGCTTTTAAATTTATCCTCTGTATAGACGAAAGTTCTGTCAACATCAAATTTTGTGTCTTTGACGTCCCCCTCCGATTCGGCTCTTTCAATTTCTTTAAGAGCCCAGAGAACATAAGGTGCTTTTATTATGCTTGCCGTATAGAAAACATATTCTGAATTATATTCCATTATGTCACCGCTCGAAAGCTCCATATAGTAAAATGCAACGGGCGGCTTATAGCTTTCAGCGGGTGAAAGCTCATTCCCTTCTTCATCGGTTTCAGCCTCTTTTTGATATGTGGGCGTTGCCTCTCCGATCCAAGAGCCAAGCTCCTTCGCCATGGTATTAAAATACTCCTTACGACTCTCATCGAAAGAAATTTCTTCTGTTTCACTTTCGGGAGGCTGGGTCGATTCCTGCGCAAAAGGCTCTGTTTCTGTTATGAAAGAGGTTTCAGCACTTGTTTCGGTAGTGATGTCTGTTTCGGTATCAGCGAATGCAGGAACATCGTCATTATTCCTTAAAAACAGATAAATTCCGACAGAAAATGCCGCAATTATGCAGATGATAAGTGCGGTAAAAAGTATTAAATTCGATTTTTGATAGCTACTTAATTTCATTTTTCTAAATTATATTGTTGCAGATGCGTGTCTGTGGACATGACAGCAAACATTTACCGCCACGGGAAGACCCGCAATGTGTGTTGGATATTTTTCTATTTTTACCGAAAGCGCCGTTGTGTCACCGCCAAAGCCCTGAGGTCCAATATCAAGCTTATTAATCTCGCAAAGTATCTTTTCTTCGAGCTTTGCATATTTTTCGTCTGCATTTACATCGTCAAGCTCTCTTGCAAGTGCCTTTTTGGCAAGTAATGCGCATTTTTCAAATGTTCCACCAATGCCGATTCCGAGAGTTACCGGAGGGCAAGGATTGGCACCGGCTTTTTTTACCGTTTCAAGAACAAAGCTGATAATATCCTGCTCGTTTGCCGATGGGGTGAACATCTTGACGGCACTCATATTCTCGCTGCCAAATCCCTTTGGCAAAGCAATAATTTTCACCTTGTCACCGGGAACGATATCAATATTTACAACAGCCGGTGTATTATTTTCGGTGTTTTTTCGATCATAAAGAGGATCGCAGACAACAGACAAACGAAGTTTTCCTTCAACATAAGCTTTTTCTACACCACGGTTTACAGCCGTCACGAGATCACCGCCCACAAAATGAACATCCTGTCCGATCTCAAGGAAAACCACAGCCATTCCCGTATCTTGACAAATGGGAATATCAAGTTCTTTTGCAGCCTCAATATTCTCCTCCATTATTGATAAAACATTCTTTGCAAGCTCGTTTCTCTCGGAGCATTTGGCGCATTTAATAGCCCGGCAAGTGCTCTCGGGTAATATCTGATTGGCCGTAACGAAAAGCTCGGCAATTTTATCTTCAATTATTTTTACATCAATTTCTCTTATTTTCATTTTTCCCCCAAAGGTACAGACAGACCGCCCGACAAAAATAGCGCGGGCGGCCTATGCATATTAATCAAGACCGTTATAATAAACGGCTTCGCTTGGTAAACAAAGATTGAGCTTATCTTTAGCTATTCTTATAACATATTCATCATCAAATTCGCACCCAAGCTCATATTCGATGCGTTCGATACTTTCCGAATACTCGCTTTTCTTATATTCAAGCTCTTCAATCTTATCTCGATAATCATTATACTTCATAAGATTATGAGCGGAAAGGACAACAGAAACAACTACAAACAAAACGATGGCAATTCTGACAAAAAAATTAAGCTCTATATGCTTTGAAGAACTGTTCATTTAAGAGTCCTGTCCTTTCATAAAATTTTCAAGAAAGCCGTTTGAAGCTTGCTTCAGTATTGCGTTCATCTTCCTCTCGGTCGATCTATGACGAATTTTAAGCAAAATCCGAGCAAAAGTAATGGCAAAAAGCCTATTATATAATTTAACAAGTATATTATACATAATTTTAAACGGAAATGCAATAGCAAATAGAAAAATTTTTGTGATAATTTTTAAAAAAATGCAAATTATTTCCGCAAAAGCGATAACAAGCCTACCAAAAGTCATATAATACGCAAAAAAACCGACAAAAATCGAAGCCAAAGCCTGAAAACGGAATATGCCATCATTTGCATAATAGATGAATATTGCGAATATCAATCCACAAACAGTAAAAAACAGTATGTCGCCAAATATTATTGCTACATTAAGAAATCCACTCTTAAACTTACTTTGTTTTATTTCAAGTTTTCCTATGAGCGGATATTCCTTTTCATAAAGATATGCAGCACTTTTCCCTCCGTAGCTTACTCCGAGAAAAGCTCTCGAAATTCTGAATACATCATATATAACTCCAAAAGACACTCCGAGAAAAAGCGCATAGAGAGTCATTATGGCAAGCGCTGACATTGATGCAACCATCAGCCCATCAATCTCCCAAAGAAGCCTTTTTGAGTTTTTGCAGATGAAGTGTTATAATAAATGCCATTTATCTTTCCCGTTAGCTTTACTATTCCCTTATCCGTATCGAGAGTTCCCACATTCAATTCTTCTCCCTCGATCATAAGCTCACCCATAACACTCTCAAGGCAAACGCTTTCTTCATCAAAGCTTATCACCGTTTCAACTCCGCAAATTTCTATATATTCACGCGATCTTATAAGTATATCATGTTTATTTGCTTGCTCGTTCATATTTTTCCTCCCCAAAAAAGAAGCTCCGCATCCACCGGATGCGGAGGCTTATTATTATATATGCGAGAAAGCGCGGCTTTATGACTCATTCTATTATCTCATAAAGGGATGAAGCATCTGCCTTTGAGGCGTGCTCCTTTACATCAAGCACCTTGACCCTCAGAGGCTTCTGACCAAAAGATATCTCTATTATATCCCCAACCTTAACATCATATGAAGCTTTTGCTCTTTTTCCGTTGACGCTGACATGCTCTGTGTCGCAAGCATCATTGGCAACGGTTCTTCTTTTGATTATTCTTGAAATCTTTAAAAATTTATCAAGTCTCATTTTATCCTCCAAAAATAAATTAGGCAGACTTTAAGCAAGCCTGCCGAATTTATTGGTAATCAGTTTACGGAATCCTTAAGAGCCTTACCTGCTGTGAATGTAGGATGCTTGGAAGCAGGAATTGTGAGAGTCTCACCTGTTCTGGGGTTTCTGCCCTGTCTTGCTTCTCTGCTCTTAACCTCGAATGTACCAAAGCCGATGATCTGAACCTTTTCGCCTGCCTTGAGTGCGTCTGCGATTGCGGAAGTAACTGCATTAACAGCCTTCTCTGCTTCGTTCTTCTTGATGCCTGCTGCTGCAGCAACTGCATCTACGAGCTGTGTCTTGTTCATAGTTTTGTCCAATCCTTTCGAATTTAAATATTTTTTAACAACAATCGGCAAATTTTGCCGTCGCGTTTATTGACATTGTATATTATATCATCATTTTACACTAATTTCAAGGGGTTTTTCAAATATTTTTTAATAAAAACGATAATTATTTGATTTTTTTTGCTTCCCAAAGCTCGTCAAGCTCTTTTTGTGACATTTTTTCGATATTTTTATTATTTTTGATAGCCTCGTTTTCTATAATTTCAAACCTATCGACGAATTTTTTGGTAGCTTTATTAAGAGCAAGCTCGCTATCTATGCCGCATTTTCTTGCAAAATTGGCAACAGAGAACAAAAGATCACCAATTTCTTCTTCGAGTCTTTCTTTATCGCCGGCAGCAAAAACCTCTGAAACCTCGTCCTTTTCATCCTCAATCTTCATGAAAGCAGATTCGGCATCCGGAAAATCAAAACAAGATGCTCTCTTTCCGACCTTTGCCGCCTTCATAAGTGCCGGAAGCGAAGGAGGAACACTACGCAGCCTGGATGTTACGGTTTCTCTCTGCTTTTCTTCATTTTTGATCATATCCCAATTAGAAAGGACCTTTTCACTGGTCTCTGCAACCACATCTCCGAAAATGTGCGGATGGCGGTGAATAAGCTTTGTACATATCTCGGTAGTCACATCCGTCATCAAAAATGTTCCTTTTTCAGCTTCTATCCTTGCATGGAAAACAACCTGCAAAAGAAGATCGCCAAGCTCCTCGCGAAGAAGATACGGATCACATATGTCGATCGCTTCGATGACCTCATATGTTTCTTCTATAAGATCACGTCTGATACTCTCATGGGTCTGTTCTCTGTCCCAAGGGCAGCCGCCTTCACTGCGAAGAAGCTCCATTATCATGCAGAGATCGTCAAAATCATATCTGTCTTTTCCATTTAAAAACGAAATTTTTTCACTTCTGTTCATTTCTTATGTCCTTTCAGATAAACTTCATTTTGTGAAGCAAAGAATAAACCTTTTCACCCTTTGGAAGCATTTTTATATCATCCTCCTCAACGGCTTTCATAACCATTGCGGCGATCACATAAAGAACAGCCGCAAGTGCTATAGCTGCAACAGTTATAAGTCTTGAAGGACTTAGGTTCTTTATAATTATTATATAAATTCCGAACGAAATACCAATCGAAATCACAGCCGCTGCGAGAGGTCTATAAAGAAGCTTCAGTATTCCGTCAAAATCCGAAGCATATTTTTTAATAAAATAGAAATTAAGCGTCATAACCGCTGCATTACAAAGGAAAGTGCTAATGGGAGCACCGTAAATATTTATCTCCTCAACACCGATCAGCAGATAATCGAATACTACCTTAACAAGTGCGCCAACAGCCATGGAAATTATCGGCTTTCTTTCCTGCTTATAAGCCTGAAGTATGGCGTTTGTAACAGTCATAAGGCAAGCAAATATCACAGAAATCCCCAGAATGGAAAGCAAAGGATACGCTATTTCTATTTCTTCATTCTGTCCCGAAAAGATCAGTTCAAGGATCGGCTTTGAAAAAAGACAGATTCCAATCGAACACGGCATTGCAAAAAGCGAGCAGATGCGGAGCGAAGACGAAAGAACCATTGATTCCTTTTCCCTGTTTTTTGCCTCAATGGCAGAGGTCAGCATCGGAACCAGTGAAAGCGCAATACCCGTGATTATAGCCGGCGGAAGGTTAAAAATCGGCACAACAAGAGTGCTATACACTCCATAGAAGGAGTTTGCAACATTACTTGCGTATCCGATATGCTGTAATCTGCTTGAGATCATGGCTGTATCAACAAGACGAGCCAAGCCCATTACGGAAGAGCTTATAGTTATCGGAATAGCGATTTTTACAAGATTTCCGATAATAAGCGAGCTTTTTTCAGGTAAAAGTCCGCTATCCTCGGTATAAAGAGCCCCCTTGCCGCTTATTTTGTAAATAAACTTTGTCAGCACAAGATAGAGCATTGAGACGGTAACACCAATAGTAAGCCCAAGAACGGCAAATGCAGCCACCATTGGCAAAGAATAACCGTTTTTCTTCGCCCATCTTGCGAGAAGAAGCCCTATAAGAAGCTTTCCGAGAGCTTCGATGACCTGGGAAACCGCAGTAGGTGTCATTATTTGATGCCCTTGAAAATATCCTCTGAGGGCACTTGATATACATATAAGGAACAATGTGGGGGCGATGGCGATGATGCAATATGATGCATTTTCTATGCCTATACGGTTTGAGAACCACTCGGACCCAAGCATCATGGCAAGCATTCCAACCGTTCCTATCACAAAAAAGATAAAAACGGCTATCCTGTATATCCGCTTAATATTCCTAACATTACCCCGAACTCGATTTTCCGAAATGAGTATCGAAAGCGCAACGGGAAGGCCCGCAGTTGACACCATATAGAACATAGTATAGATATCATAGGCGGCATTAAAGAAAGCCATTCCCTCCGCTCCCAAATATGAGAGCATCGGTATCTTATAAAGCAGACCTATGACCTTTACTATTGCTGTTGAGAGGGTCATCACAGCGACGCCCGACAAAAACAGCTTTTTAGAATTTGAATTTGATTTTAAAGACTTTTCTTCGGTCATTATTGACCTCCGTAATTAAAAATTTACTTGGCAAAAAACTCCTCTGCCGCCCGTGTTATCTCATCATTGTTATCCTCTTTCAGATATTCAAAGGGATATTTGGGGCTGAAAAGACGTTTTATGCGCATTGCGCCCTCTCCCGCAGACTTGTATTCAACAAGCTTGGTAACCGCACCCGCTCCCGCCGCAAGAATCGTATGCACCTCTTCCATCATATAGATGTTATAAAGACCTTCCGAGCCCGGCTTTGCAAAGCCAACGTTTTCAAGATTTCCCACCGTATTTTTCTGGCGGTACATATAATATGGCTTGTATCCTGCCTGCATTGCTCTGAGCTGAGAATAATCAACGCACTTAACAGCATCTCCGCCCTGTCTTGAAAAGATGGATGGTCCCTGGCTCATAAGGTCGGCCGATTTCTTTACGCAAAAGGTATGTACGGTTATATTATCGGGAGAAAGATCAACGATCTTATCAAAGGAAGCTGAAAAGGTTTTGAATGTATCTCCGGGAAGTCCCGCAATAAGATCGGTATTGATATATTTTATGCCGGATCTTCTCGCAATATCATAAGCTTTGAGAAATTCATCGGCAGTATGGTTTCTTCCAACACCGGAAAGAACGTTATCACAAAGCGTCTGTGGATTTACGCTCATTCTCGTAACACCGTATTTTGCCGCAACAGCAAGCTTTTCGGCATCAATGGTATCGGGTCTGCCTGCTTCAAGAGTATATTCTTCAAGTGAATCAATATCAAAGCATTCAGCAATTTTGGAAAGCAAAATTTCAAGCTGATAAGCATCGAGAATAGTTGGAGTGCCTCCGCCTATATATATCGTCTTAACCTTCAGACCGAATTTTTTGGCTCTCTCTGCGGTTGCTTCTACATCGCGGCAAAGCCTTATGAGGTATTCCGGGATAAGCGAGAGCAATTTTCTCGAAGTATAGGAAACAAATGAGCAATATGCACATCTTGTGGGGCAAAAAGGAATGGAAATATAAACGCTGCAATCCTTTTTATCGGGATTTCCGATTATTTCCCGCTCAGCGAGAGCAACATCGGTTGCAAGAGCAGCTTTTTTAACGGTTACGAAATAATCGTTGCGAAGCATCTTGCGCACCCTTGTCTTACTATTTCCCTCAAGAAGCCTCTCCATTGCTACCTTCGAAGGACGGACACCTATAAGCATTCCCCAGGAAGGCTTATAGGAAAGCAGCTCCTCACCGATGGCGAGCATTGCAGCACCTATAGCAAGCTTGGTAGCTCTATCGGCGGTCATTCCCTCTGATATTTCCCTTTCTCTTCTGGCACTTCCCTCTCTTCCCATTGCGGAGAGCTTACAGTCAGCTTCTATGAAATTTTCATTCTTTCTTACGCAAACAGAGAGAGAAAGCCCGTCATCCTCGGCGTTTTCATTCTCTGAGAATTTCACTCCGGGAAAATATATCATGCACAGCATCTGGACATAATATCTGTTAATCGGTACTTCGCCCGAAAGAATGAGCTTCATTTTCTCACCTACTCTTTATAAGATCCGATGAATCCATAACAATGGTTACCGGACCGTCGTTAATAATGGTAACTTCCATATCCGCACCGAAAACACCGGTTCCTACATGGGAAAGGGACATGCGGAGAAGGGATGAAAAATATTCGTAGAGCATATTCGCCCTCTCGGGCTTTTCGGATGACAGATAATCAGGGCGGTTTCCGCTCTTATAATTGGCAAGCAGAGTGAACTGAGAAACCACAAGGGCTTCTCCACCTATATCAATAATACTCTTATTCATTTTTCCGTTTTCGTCCTCGAAAATGCGCAGTTTAAGAATTTTAGCGGCAAGAGCTTCGGCATCCTGCTCCGTGTCACCTACGGCAACACCTATAAGGATCATAAGTCCTTTTCCACAATTGCCGACAATCTCTCCATCAACCTTTACTTCGCTTTTCTTAACTCTTTGAAGTACAGCCTTCATTTTTATGAAAATCCTCTCGTTACATCCTCGACATTTCGGAGTCCCTTCAGCCTTGAAACGATAGATTTATAATGCTCAACGTTTTTACAGCTAATTTTAAGGTTGATTATGACCGTGTCGTCGGATTTTTTCTGTGAATTAATCGAAAGTATCGAAACTTTCATCTCTGCAAGCGTCATTGAAATATCCGCAAGGATACCGATGGCATCAAGGGCGAAAATCTGGAGAAGAGCCTCATAGCTCTCACCTTCTCTTGTTTCGGCACTTACTTCCCATTCGGCACTTATCCATCTCTCTTTGTTTTCCGGATTATTCAAGCCGGAAATAACATTTGGACAATCTTTTTTATGAATGGAAATACCATATACCTTCGTGACAAAGCCGATAACGGCATCTCCCGGCAAAGGATTACAGCATTTTGCAAACTTGACCTGACAGCCCTCTTCGCCATCTACGATAATTCCGCTGTTTGAACGGATATGCTTGGGCTTTTTAATTATCGGAATGCCTGCAATATCATTTGAAGGTGCAGGTACTTCAGTTTTGACTATCCGATCAAGCTCATCATGGAGCTTCAAGGTGATCTTTGAAATCGAAAGACCGCCATAACCAATGGTATTATAAAGATCCTCCGCTGTCTGAACACCTATTCTTCTGGCAACATTGGTTACGATCTCAAGTCTTTGCGCATCGGTATAGCTCTTTGCGAATTTCTTGAGCTCGGCATCTATCATAGACTGACCGACAATGATATTCTCTTCTCTCTTTTCCTTCTTGAACCACTGTCTGATCTTATT
>CAYPKQ010000078.1:0-11027 GCA_964411355.1 uncultured Lachnospiraceae bacterium | reverse complement strand
TACCCAATGTCATCACATATGGGCGGTTGTTTGAAACCCACATATTTGTCGAGAGTGCTTTATTCATAAAATAAAGTATGCTCTCGGAAACAGTATATCCCTCAAGGCAAATTTTTGCGGCAATTATACTGCTCTCGGATGGCTCCTCGTAGATCGTTCCGTTGACGATCGGCGTAAATTGAACGCCGAATTTAGTATCAAAAATAACATCATAAACAGTGCTTGGGAAATTTTCATTTCTCGTTCTGTTAAGCACAACATTTCCCACAGCGATCTGACCGATAAGACTCTCTCCTCGGCTTTCTGCCGAGATTATTCTCGAAAGCCAATATAAAACCTCTTGGTCATAAACATCCGCTGCGTGCTCCGCCCTACTATTTTCGCTGTTAAGACTTACATATCCAAAGCTCATGTCGTTTGTGGCATACCATTTGACCCCAAGACCATAAGCTTTTGCTATACTTCTTACGGGAACATAAAGAGTCCCCGAGCGCAGGAGATTACTCGCCCCCGAATAAAATGGACGTTCATTTACTGTAATATATTGCTGTCCCTCCGAAGCGCTGATATCAAGACCTGCAGTTCTTATCTGCGCCTTTCTTTCGCTGTCTGTCCAGATAAGCTCAATCGTACCAAGCTCCTCGCAGAAGCGTCTCAGGGGAACATAGGTAACACCGCTTATAAGCAGTGCGGATGTATTTTCCGGCATTATGACCTTGCCGTCAAGCTCGGTTCTGATAGGCGTTACTATTTCCTCTTTCGATGCCGATATGCTGCTTGCAAATATGAACAGCATCAAAGCAGCAAGGAAGAGAGAAAACAGCTTTTTCAAGTAAAATTGTTTCTTCATTGATCAGTTCCTTTCTTTTTTTACGAGGGGAGAATATGAGTGAAATACCTCGCAATGTATATTCTACTATAGTTTTCCCTTTTTATCAACGCACAAATTATGGAAGAGGAAAACCATTGGTATTATATGGTAAAAAAAGGAAGGATTATTCAATGGGGAATCAAATTATAAATTTCAGTGTTACTATCTCGAAATTACCGACAGGAAGGATCACGCTTCTGCCTTCTGAAACGAGCTTTTTCTCGTTTTTCTCCATAAGGTCACAGAGATAGACCTCTTTGAAATCAAAGCCGGTATTTATTCTTGCCTTTGATTTTCTATTGAAGGTATCAAAGAGACGGACGATGATCGCATCCTCATCCTCTGCCATCTTAACTGTTTCAGGAGAGATATTTTGATTTTCACAAGAAATAAAGGAATATTCCTCGGGGAGCATACCCGAATTTTTGGGCTGCGCCATTACTTCAAGAGGCATATTGAGAAGGTAGCTTTCCTTTACAGTACCCCCCTCTCTGAAATCACCGCTATGAGGATAGAGTGAATAGGTAAATTCATGTATATGGCGGTCGGCTTCCGGATAAGGATCGGTGGCGGATTTGAGAAGCGAGATGGAAAGTACGTTTTCATCACAGCTATAACCGTATTTGCAATCATTTAAAATACTAACACCGTAGCCGTTTTCCGAAAGATCGCCCCATTTGTGGGCGCAGACCTCAAATTTTGCCGCATCCCATGAGGTATTCTTGTGAGTGGGACGTTCAATGTTTCCGAATTGGATATCGTATGTTGCATTGCTTGAATGGATATCAAGAGGGAAAGCGGCGCGAAGAAGGATATGATCCTCTTTCCAATCGACTTTACTTACAAAATCTATTCTCTTAGAACCCGGGTGAATGGAAATGTCCTGGAAAATTGTGCTTTTTCCGTATTTTCTCGTTATTCTGAAGCCGTTTGCGGTCGTCTCGACCTCGCTTACATCATCGCATATCCACATCTTTTGCTTATAATAATTTGTAATTTCCCAAGCGTCATAAGCTCGCGGAATATCCTCGTATGCTTCAAGACGGTTGCCCACAGCCCCCTTTGCCATGACCTCGCGGTCCTCTTCCTTATCGTATATCGAAAGTATCTGATATTTATCGTCAAATGTGACTTTTATAAGCTCATTTTCAAGGCAACGGTCGGAGACCTTTACATCCATTTTATATTCATTTTTCGGAATGACCCTATAACCGTGAGAGGGGATATTTTTAGCAAAATATATCCTTCCGTCAAGCTCAACAAGGTCGCTTTGCATATAGGGAGAGGGGTTATAGACGAGTATTCCGCCCTCTGTGTTTATATTGGCAGAAATGCTTGCCAGCTTTTCATCAAAGATCCTTCTTCCCTCGGAGAGAACAAGCGCATAATCCTTATCTGTGTCCTCATATACCTCTCTTATTGATGAGCCGGGGAGAATATCATGGAATTGGTCAAGAAGAATAATCTTCCAATTTCTATCAAAGGTGTCTCTCTCGTATTTTCCGCCGAGAAGAGTCGCATCAAGTGCCGAAAGCGTCTCTGCGCTCTGGTAGAGAAATTCGCTTTTTCTGTTGTTCTTTTTGTTTTTCGCAATGGAGGTATATGTTCCTCTGTGCATTTCCAGATAAAGCTCACCGCTCCATTTTGGCGTATTTTTAAGCAAAGCGGTGTTCTTTTTAAAATCGGCTTCAAGGGCATCAAAAAATTCTCCCGCCCTTCTCCACTCTACTCTCGGCATTCCCGGCAGTCCTTTGCTGAGACGCTTGCCAAATTCTATCATTTCGGCAGTTGTTCCGCCTCCTCCGTCACCGAAGCCAACCGTGGCAATGACATTTTTGCTGAGACTCTTGTTTTTATATGCCTGCCATTCGTTTCTCATCGCCCATGCGCTGAGACGCATAACATAGCTTGGAATAAGCGATGCAAAAACCTCGCTTCCGTCAATGCCCTGCCAAATAAAGGTGTCATTGGGAATTTGATTTGTCTCGTTCCAATAAAGCTTGGTGGTGAAGAATTTATCAACGCCGCTTTTTTTCAGTATCTGCGGAAGCGCTCCGCTATATCCGAAAACGTCGGGAAGCCAAAGAATTTTACTTTCGACACCAAATTCATCCCTTAAAAATCTCTTTCCGTGAAGAATTTGGCGCACAAGACCTTCTCCGCTTGCAAGATTGCAGTCAGCTTCAAGCCACATAGCCCCTTCAAGCTCAAATCTGCCCTCTTTGACCCTTTCTTTTATCTTTTCGTACATTTCGGGGTTATTGTCCTTTATGAACTGAAGAAGCTGAGGCTGGCTTGTCATAAACTTATATTCGGGATATCTTTCCATAAGGCTGAGAATGGTTGAAAATGAGCGTTCTGCCTTTTCTTTAGTCTGCTCAACTGTCCATCTCCAGGCAACATCGATATGAGTATGACCGATGCACCACACGAGAGGTGCGTCGGGAGACGCAAATTTTTCATAGAGATTTATTTTCAGATATTCCGAGGCGGCTTTATAGCTTTCGATGTTTTCAAGTGAGCCGATATCTCTGAAATCCACAAGCATAAGGGCTTTATCCACCTCATCCCTTATCTGTATATATTCATAGGAGCTTGGAGAAAGCTCCTCGAGCACCTCATACGGAACGGCAATGTCAAAATAAAGATCATATGCAGCCTTGCACCTTGCAGAAAGATAAGGAAGAAAATCAAAATCACATCCCCCTGCTATTATACCGCCGTACACGTATATAAGCACCTCGTATTTTTTGCCCCATTCAAGAGGAAACCAAGTGTGGTTCGTGTCAAAAGCCTGAGATAGCTTTCCGTCAAGATAGAGCATACATTGAGGATTTGTTGCATCCCATTGTCCCTCTTTGCCGGTCTTTACATTCAAAATCAGCTCATACCCCTCAATATTCTGCTGAGGCTCGATTATGAATTTGAACCAATAGTGGTTATCATAACCGCAAAGCCTTGTGCCTGCGGGAAATTCACGCCATGGAGCATCTGAACTAGGCAAATAATATCCCTTTTTATATTCGCAGTTGTCTATATAATAAGGGTGAATATCAAAAAGCTTCTTTTCGCAAGTGGAGAGGATCTCGTCTCTTCCAACTCTTATTTTTTCTTTGATAAAGTCATTGATCTTAAATTCCATATATAAAAACCTCCCATATTTTTTCAATATAATTATTGCATATTTTGCGAAACAATGATATAATAAAAATATCATAAAATATCAAATTTTTGTCATGAGGTTCTACAATGGAAACAAATACATACGGGCTTGAAAGAGTACGTTTTAAAAATGACGGCGAAAAGATAACGGAGTTGCGCAGAAGGGCATCGGACGGCAGATATTATCCCTTTCTTTGCCATATTCAAAGTCATAAGGGAAAGGGGCAGATGTCATCCTCTCATGTTCATGACGTAATAGAGTTCCTTTACTGCATGGAGGGGGAGGCTGAGGCTTTCCTTGGAATTAAAAGATACTGCTTTGGTGCGGGCGATCTTCTGGTGATAAATTCAAACGAAACGCACCGTGTTACTTCACTTTCAGACGGAGTGACAAAATATGCGGTAGTGCAATTTGAACCCGAAATTCTGCGTGCGGGGGGGGAGCATAATCTGGCGAGCAAATATATGATGCCCTTTAAGATATCAAATTCTCATAACAGAAGGGTATTCGGGGCGGAGGATTTCGGCTTTGGCTTTACCGAAGGCATAATAAATGAAATATTATCCGAATATGAAAAAAAGGAATACGGATTTGAGCTTGCAATAAGAAGTGCTATCAGCCGTTTGTTTTTGAGGGTGCTCCGAGCATGGTACAAAGAGGGGGAAATGATATCGACAAAAGAGAATGACGATATGATCATGGAAAAGGTCTTTTCATATGTTGAGCAGAATTATATGGATGAGGTCTTTGCAACCTCGGCGGCAAGGATCAGCGGAATGAGCTATAGCTATTTTTCAAGATTTTTCAAAAAATCGGCGGGAATGAGCTTTACCGAATATCTAAATTCGGTAAGAGTTGAAAAGGCTGCGGAAATGCTTCTTTCCACATCAAAAACCGTAACCGAAATTGCTATGGATTCAGGATTTTCTTCCACAAGCTATTTCATCGCACGCTTCAAAGCGCAAAAAAATACTACACCCGCCTCTTACAGAGCAAAATTATATTAAGGTGTTGACTTTTTTACACTTTTGAGCTATAATGTAAAAAATAAAAATTCGAGGTGAAAGTCTATGAAACTTGAAGGATTAAAAATAAATTTTCTCGGAGACAGCATAACCGAGGGCTCGGGCACAAGCTGTGCCGATAGCATTTATCATGCAGTATTAAAGAGAGAAGCAGGTCTTGCCGAGGCAAGAAGCTATGGAATAGGCGGAACAAGATTTGCTCTTCAGAGCGGTACGGAATGGAGACCAAAGGACGATTATGTTGACGTGAACTCTTTTTCCGAAAGATTTGACAAGATGGATGACGATGCAGATGTCATTGTTGTTTTCGGAGGAACAAACGACTTTGGACACGGTGATGCCCCCATCGGCTGCTTTGATGACAGAAGTCCCGAGACCTTTTACGGTGCTTGTCACTATCTTTTTGCGGGTCTTATCAAAAAATATCTGGGCAAGCCCATCGTTATCATGACTCCTCTCCACCGCTGGAACGAGCTTAGCCCCAAGGGAGACAATAAGGGCATCGAATACGGCGATCTGAAAAAATATGTAAACATCATTCGTACTGTTGCGGAATATTATTCTCTTCCTGTGCTCGACCTTTATGCAAATAGCGGTTTGCAGCCCGAAATCAAAGAAATCAGATCAACATATATGCCCGACGGACTTCATCCGAACGACGAGAGGCATATCATACTTGCACATATGCTCAAATCATTTCTTGAGAGGTTATAATGAAAATACTTTCATTTGGAGAGATAATCTGGGATGTATATCCGGATAAAAAATGCATAGGCGGTGCACCGCTTAATTTTGCGGCACATGCGGCAAACGAAGGCGCAGAGGTTTCCCTCCTTTCGGCTGTCGGATACGATGAGCTTGGAATGGATGCACTTGAAATAATAAAAAGGCATGGGGTTGACATCTCATTTGTGTCGGTAAAGGCGGCTTATCCAACGGGAAAATGCACCGTAACGCTTTCAGTGTCCGGTGTTCCCACATATAAAATTGAGGAAAACACAGCCTATGACGTAATTCCGGAGCCGGAAGAAGATAAGATAAAAGAATTTGACGCTTTTGCTTTCGGAAGTCTTGCACTTCGGGGTGAGAATAACAGACGTACGGTTCAAAATTTGCTAAATAGGAACGTTGCAAAGGAAATATTTGTGGATATTAACCTTCGCGCACCTTTTTATTCAAAGGAAAATGTCAGGTTTTGTCTTGATAACGCAACAATTCTGAAGGTAAGCGACGAGGAGCTTCAAAATGTTGCTCTCACCGCCTTTGGCGAGAAGCTTGATAATGAAGAATCCATCGAAAAGATACTCAATGAATTTGAGAATATAAAGCTTTTGATTCTGACCTGCGGAGCGGATGGCTCCGTTGCTTACGATACCGAAAACGGAGACGTTTTCAGATGTGAGCCGAAAAAGGTCGAGGTAGTTTCAACGGTAGGGGCGGGCGATAGCTACGGAGCTGCCTTTCTTGTAAGCTATCTTTCCGGAAGGACTATTCCCGAGTGTCTCAGAAGAGCTACGGAAGTAAGTGCTGAAGTTGTTTCGAGATCCGAAGCACTGCCGCCTCTTTGATTTTTCAATATCGAAAAGTGCTGTCCCACGTGAGGGACAGCACTTATTTCTTATGGCATTATTAAAAACAATTCTTATCAAGTAAACAGTAATTTAGCGAACTGTAGGATACCGATTAAAAATGAGCTGATCTGTAGGGGACGTCGAGGTCACTGTCCCCTACAAAATACATCTTCAACAGTTCGCTAAATTACTGTTTACAAAATTCTGTTTTCATTAGTTCATCAATAATTCTCCGGAAATTGCGCTGATATATTGGTATTCATCCCCATCCATGAATCTGTAACAAATGCTCTCTATTCCCTTCTTTCTCTCGATCTTGCACAGCTCGGGCATATCTGAAAGCGAATAGGTATTCATTATTTCCTCTGCCGTCAGCATTTTCTCCGGTAGGATTATCTTTTTTGTTTTATATCGGTAAAAATCAACAGCATCAAAAAGAGCAATGCGCCCGCTTTCAGAGGATACTCCAATCAAAATTCTTTCGCTGATGCATAAAACACCGTTCCTTATGGGGGCATATTCGAAAAGATATAAGCCTTTGTCCATTACTGCCGAAATCTTCACAAAAGTATCCTTTACCATACCCGTCTCCGAAAGGAAATTTTTTGCGCAAAGTTCGGCTTCTCCCTCGGTTATGTTTATATTTCCCTCGGGAAGGTCAAACAATAATTGGATAAGAGCTCCGTTTCCGGCACTTATAAGTGCCCCGGTATTCTTACCCGTAACATGGTAAAAAGGATGCTCTCCCTCGGAAAGACTTGCGGTGAGATAAGCGTTTTTTCCAAGATATTTTTTTGCGATTTTTATGGCTTCTTTTTCGTCTATTTTGCTTTGAATATTACCTAAAGCTTCAAATCCCGATGTTTCTGCCATATCGTCAAATCCCTTTTCATAGAGAATCGTTTCAAGGCTCGTATCAGAAAAAATTTCCGAGATCACGGCTTCAAATTGTTTTTTATCATTTAGAAGATGAGGCAGCGCATCATCGCATATTCTTTTCGAGTATCGGTGAAAAAGAGAAAAAATTTCTTTGTCAATATCCCCCTCAATTTCAAGCGACGAAAGCTCTGAAACACTTTTAAGAAATGAATAAAGTGAAGGGCATTCAATTTCTGTTAAACCGAGAGCGGAGCGTGCAAGAGAAGCTTCAAGCATGATTTTTGCAGATAAAGACGAATCGCTTTCGCCTGTCATGTCCTTTTGGGCTGATAGATGAACGGTCATTTTTTCAATATTTTCCGCAAACTCGGAAAAAGTCAGCTTGTCTATGGCGTCGGCTCGGTCACGCACAGCAACAGTTATCAAAAATTCTCTCAAAAGAAAGCCTGCTCCCATCAAGGCAAAAGCCGAGGCGAAGCAGGCGATTTTAATTATTATTGATTTTTTTAACATTATTCTCACCGCCCTTTGCAGATATTTTTTGCAAGGAAGCGAGAAATAACCGTGAAAAATTAAGGCTTTTATGAAATAAAATGTCAAAGCTTTTTCAGCATATCCTCTCGCAGAATATAAGCCATGCCCAGATCTGTACGTGATTTTCTGCTGTTTTCAAATATTATCTTGGGGCGGCAAGTGCTTGTCATCAGTTCTTTTTGGAGAAACGTTGAAAACCATTCGGTGAAGAGCCGCTCTGATGCACTTATAAAAACAGAGTCGGGGCAGATCACCGATATTATCGGTCTTAAAGCGAAGCCTATCAAATGACAAAGCTCCTCTTCATCGGCGGAGACTGAAAGATTATATCCGAGCGTTTTTCCGTTGCCGCAAGGAAGAGACTCAAAATCCGAAGGACGATGAAGCACTTTTCCGTTAAATGTAATACAGCCGTATGTGCCGCTGTCAAAGCTGAGGTTTACCGTGCATCCGCTGTCCTCCGGGGAAAGCGAGGAAAGCACCGAAATTGCGGCGCATTCATTTGAATTCATTATTCTGTCGGGGGATAAGCTCGTTGCATTTTTTAGAGTTGTAGCTATCTTAAGTCCCGCAAGATGCTTTGTGTTGGGAGCTTTTACGGTGTCGCTCTCCGCATCATATTCTCCGGGAATACATATTCCCATTCCCGCAAGTTTTTTAGACATAAGGTGCTTCATAAGGAGTGTACAAGCCTCACGGTAGAAAATTATCAGATTATCCTCCGGGGCAAGACTGTCATTATAGCGATAGGATATGCTGTCAAATGGGGTAAGCGCAAGACTCAGTGCCGTCGCCTTAAAGGTGTCTCCCGAAATATCAAGTGAAAGCAAAAAATGCCCGTCAAGGAGAGTAAGCATACCCGCACGCCTTCCTGCGTTTCCTGTGGCAGGCTTTGCCTGGGCAACTATCCCCTCGTGGGTCATAAGATCGGCAACCTTGCCCACCGTCATAAGACTAAGCCCGGTTTTTTCGGATATCTCTGCGCGGCTTATTCCTTCGCTCATGGCGATCTCGGTGAAAATTGCAATAATATTTTCGTTTCTGATTCCCGATTGACTTATTTTTTCCTTGCCCGACACGTTTTTTTCCTCTCAAAAATGTATTTTTAAAGTTTTTTCGACTATCTGTAATAATTATATATTTTTTTCCGTCATCTGTCAAGGCGAAAGCTGTCGAAGAAAAAATATTTTTTGTTTTCTGATTCTTTTTTACATTTAAACAGTAATTTAGCGAACTGTTGAAGATGTATTTTGTAGGGGACAGTGACCTCGACGTCCCCTACAGATCAGCTCATTTTTTAATCGGTATCCTACAGTTCGCTAAATTACTGTTTATTGCTCATATGATGAAAAAGCTGAATGATAATGCAGCAAAATAATATATTTTGGACAAAAAATCAATTACCGATAAAAAATAGTTTTCAAAAGACTTGAAATTAATGGCAAATGGGAGTATAATATTGTATTATAATAATATTTTTAGGAGACAGAATCATGACTAAAATAGACATTTTTTCCGGATTTTTGGGAGCGGGCAAGACCACTCTTATAAAGAAGCTCATAAAGGAAGCATACAGCGGAGAAAAGCTTGTGCTTATCGAAAATGAATTTGGCGAGATAGGCATTGACGGCGGATTTATGAAGGATGCGGGCATCGAGATCACCGAAATGAACTCCGGCTGCATCTGCTGCTCACTCGTTGGAGATTTTGGCGAGGCACTCAAAAAGGTTCTCGCAGAATATCATCCCGACAGAATCCTCATTGAGCCTTCGGGAGTTGGAAAGCTCAGCGACGTAATTAAGGCGGTTAAGGGTATTGATGCACATGATGCGGAGCTTGGCGGCTTTACTACCGTTACAGATGTTAACAAATGCAAAATGTATATGAAGAATTTCGGTGAATTTTTCGGAGATCAAATAGAAAATGCAGGCTGCATCGTCCTCAGCCGCACTGCGGGCGCAAAGGATGAAAAAATTGCAGAAACAGTAAAGTTGCTTCGTGAGCACAATCCCGATGCGGTAATTATAACCACCGATTGGGAAAAGCTTGACGGCGCAAAAATGCTTGAAGCGATGGAGAGAAAAAATTCTCTCGAAAACGCAATTGACTCTCTTAAGCATGAGCATGAGCACGAGCATGAACATCACTGCCATGATCATGACGAACACTGCGACTGTCATGAGCATCATCATCATGACCATGACGAGCACTGCGACTGTCACGAGCATCATCACCACGATCATGACGAGCATTGCGATTGTCACGAACATCATCACGAACATCATCACGAGCATGGCGAGGACTGCAAATGCGGCTGTCATGACCACGATCACCACCATCACCATGCAGACGAAGTATTTTCAAGCTGGGGAATCGAAACCACAAAGAAATTCACAGTCGAAGAGATCACCGCAGTTCTTGAGGATTTTTCCGAGGGTACGGAGCTTGGCATGATCCTCCGCGCCAAGGGAATCGTCGAGGGTAATGACGGAAATTGGATACATTTCGACTATGTGCCGGGTGAGCATAATGTGAGAATAGGCACAGCGGATATAATCGGCAGACTCTGCGTCATCGGCTCGAAAATAGACGAGAATGCAATTGCCGAAAAATTTGGAGTTTGATATGGCAAAGGATATGATACCCGTTTATCTCTTCACAGGATTTCTTGAATCGGGAAAAACAAGCTTCATCCAGGAATCTATGGAGAACAAAAAATTCAATTCGGGAGATAAGACCCTTCTGCTCGTTTGCGAGGAGGGAATTGAGGAATATGACCCCACAAGATTCTGGGGACAGAATGTTTATTTTGAGCAGATAGAGGATGAATATGATCTGACAGAAGAAAACCTCTCAAAAATCGCTTCAAAGCACCTTCTTGACAGAATAATCATCGAATATAACGGAATGTGGCCTCTGGAAAAGCTCTATGCGGCAATGCCAAAGGATTGGGCAATCTTTCAGCAGATGCTTTTTGTTGATTC
>CAYPKQ010000077.1:0-11155 GCA_964411355.1 uncultured Lachnospiraceae bacterium | reverse complement strand
CGCTGGTATACTGACTTCCTCGGTCGCTGTGAAAAATAGCTCCTTTGAGCTTCTTACCATACTGTAATTCAAGTTCCTTGACGGTTCGGATGCACAATTCCTTTTTCATATTGCCGTCCATTGCGATCGAAAGTATCTCTCCAGAGATATTGCTTTTTATACGGTCTTTTCCTGATCTACATTTTTCGATCATTGCTGTCCAATGATCGTATCAAGTTCCTCGTAGGCATACAGATGAATGAAAAATCTTTGTTGTTTACAAAAAGTAGATAGACAAACGCAGTGTTTTATGGTAAAATATTATTATAAGCGAAGCAAAGGAGTGTAAAATGGCAAACGGATGTATCTCAACTGACAGAATTCTTGAAAAGCTCGACGAATATTTTAATAAAAACGATTATAGCTCTGCCGAGCGCCATCTTCTTTATTGGCTTTCGGAGGCGGAAACGAATTCCGACTACAGATCTCTGCTTCTCATGTCAAATGAGCTGATGGGGCTTTACAGAAAGCTGGGAAGACGGGATGAAGCCATCGGCTTTGCGGAAAAAGCGCTTCACAAGATAGAAGAGCTTGATATTGGTGAACAGGTCGGCTCTGCAACAACGTATCTTAACAGTGCCACGGTCTATAAAGCCTTCGGCATGGCGGAGCGCTCAATGCCCCTTTTTGAAAAAGCAAGAGAAATATACGAATCAAATCTGAAAAATAATGATGACCGCCTTGCGGGGCTTTATAACAACATGGCACTTTCGCTTGTCGATCTGCGCAGATTTGACGAAGCCGATATTTACTATAAAAAAGCAATAGCAATTATGGAAAAAGCCGAGGACGGAGCACCGAATATTGCCATAACGTATCTCAATATGGCAAGTGCGGCTGAAGCAAGCAAAGGGCTTGAGGACGGAGCGGAGCTTATATCCATTTATCTTGAAAAGGCGAAAGAATTGCTTGAAGGCTACGGCAAAAGAGACGGATATTATGCCTTTGTATGCGAAAAATGCGCTTCCGTTTTCGGGTATTACGGTCATTTCTTCTATGAAAAAGAGCTGAAGGAAAGGGCAAAGTATATATATGAAAGGAATTGAGCTTTCCGAAAGATTTTATTTTGAGCAAGGTGCTCCCATGATACATGAAAAATTCCCGCATATTGAGCATCTTATTGCCGCAGGCATTGTGGGAAGCGGCTCGGAATGCATGGGATTTGACGATGATTTCTCAAAGGATCATGATTTTGAACCGGGATTTTGCCTTTTTCTCCCGGATGAGGAGCTTGTGGATCTGCCCACACAGTTTGCACTTGAAAGAGAGTATTCCCGTCTCCCGTCTGAATTTATGAGCTATAAAAGAAGCTTTCTCACTCCCGTTGGCGGAACACGCCACGGCGTTATAAGAATAAGTGAATTTCTAACGGCAAAAACGGGAAAAAATGATGGTGAGCTTTCACTTTTTGATTGGTTTTTCGTACCCGAACAATCGCTTATCGAGGCTACAAATGGCAAGATTTTCAGAGATGACCTTGGGAAATTCAGCAATATCAGAAAAAAACTGTCATATATGCCCGAGGATATCCGTCTGAAAAAGCTTGCCGGGAATCTCATAATTATGGGGCAAGCGGGGCAATACAACTATAATCGCTGCATTGCAAGAGGCGAAAAAGCCGCCGCACAGCTTGCGATAGCGGAATTTGTAAAAAGCGCAATGCACACGGTCTTTCTCATAAGCAGGCAATATATGCCCTATTATAAGTGGTGCTTCAAGGCTCTTTCCGCTCTTCCCCGACTTTCGGAGCTGTATTCAAATTTTGAATACCTCATTTCAAGCGGAAACGGGGAGCAGGATGTGCCAAAGAAGTCTGCCTTGATTGATGAAATTTGCGAAAAAATCTTCTCCGTGCTTTCGTCGGATAGACTTACTGCATATAACGGAAGCGAAGCTGAAGGGCACGCCTATTCTGTTAATGACAGGATAAAAAACATCGACATTAGAAATAAGCACATAATGTACGCTGTGTAGCTTAAAAAGACTATTGATTATTTTTATTTTTACATTGAATAAGTCCTTGAAAATGGCTTGTCTAAGGATTATAATATATTATAAGGATTAGCACTACTTTTGCCCGATACAAATAAACTGAAAGGGGGCTTAACATGAAAAAATTGAAATTGGTCTTGTCAATATTTGTTATATTGAGTTTTGCCATTATTTCGGCAATATCGCTGTCTGCTCTCGGTGAGCTTCCCGAGGGGGCTACCGCCACGGGTCATATTACCAAAACCTTAAACGGCAGTAAAATAGTGGACACCAATTGGGGCTACTATGCAGAGACAAAAACACTCCATCTTGTGGGAAATCAAACATCCTATAATGAAACAGGTGCTCTGGAGAACTGCGATGCGGGGCAAAGCTGGGAAGCATATAAGGATGAAATTGAGCATCTTGTCGTTGGCGAAAATATTAAGAAGATCACCGGTGTTTCTTTTCAGGAGTATAAGTCTCTCATTGATGTGTGCATATCAAAATCTGTAAACCAGATAGATACATATGCTTTTAATAAGTGCGCTGCTCTCACTACTCTTTGGATGAACGGCAAAGACAGAGTTGAGGGCAGGATCGATGCTTCAAATCTCAAGAAAACCACCGATTTCTTTGGTGGAACAAGTGCTGTGGAGGTTGTAGTCTCAAATAGCGATACAACTCTCGTTTTCGGCGCACCCAAGACCCTCAAAACAGTTTATGCCACTGTAATAAACGACGATGTTAAAATGTTTTGTGCAGACAGAGGTCTTACACTTATCAATCTTGCCGATATGAGCACCGTGGACACCGCCGTAAAGCGTGAGGTAACATATAATCCCGAAGGAGCAACGGTTTCGGGTCACAGTACAAAGCTCTACGAAGGATCAAAAATCGTTGATACAAATTGGGCTTATTATGCAGACACAAAAACACTTGAGCTTATAGGAAATCAGAAAGCTTATAATGAAACAGGCTCTCTTGAAAACTGCGATGAGGGGTCAAGCTGGGCAGACTATAAGGACGAGATCGAGCATATCATCGTTGGTGCTCAAATCTCAAAAATAACAGGATTTGGCTTTGAGGGTTATCCTTCACTTATTGACGTTCGCATAGAAAATACAGTCGGTCAGATAGATTCCGGTGCATTTAAGGATTGCCCCACACTTACAACCATTTGGATAAACGGAACGGACAGAATTGAGGGCAGAGTCGATATTTCAAATCTTGCTTCCGCAACTGACTTCTTCCCCGGAACTGCCGTAAAGGAAATTCTTCTGGGTCCAAAGGTATCTTCCCCCTCTTTTGCTCCACCTGCTTCTCTTGAGTGTATTTATTCTCAGAATGTCACAGTTTCGATGAAGGTATTTGCAAAGGATAATGGTCTGAAGCTTATTGATTTTGCAACGGGCGAGGAGGTAGATACAAATGTCAGCCTTTCCGCATCCTATAAGCCCGAGGGAGCAACCGTTTCGGGCCACAGCACAAAGAAATATAACGGCGGAAAGATCGTTGACACCTTCTGGGCTTATTATGCAGACACAAAAACACTTGAATTCGTTTCAAACAGCACTTCTTATAACGAAACGGGGGCACTTAGCAACTGTGATGACGATGGCGACAACTGGATAGAATATAAGGACGAGATAGAACACATCATTGTGGGAGATAAGATCACAAAGATAACAGGAAACGCCTTTATGAACTATAAATCGCTGAAAGACGTGCGCCTTGGAAAAAACGTTACCCAGATTGATGCGGGAGCATTTACAAACTGCGCAAATCTCACCACCATCTGGATAGACGGAACAGAAAGAATAGAAGGCAGAGCAGATCTTTCAAAGGTCGGCACATTGGCACTTGCTTTCAAGGGCACCTCCATTCGCGAGATCGTGCTTTCTCCCAAAACCACATCCATATCTTCAGCTATTCCGCTGACAGTTACCAAGCTTTATGCCCCCGCAATTACAGATGAGCTTATCGCCTATGCAGAAGAAAACCTCTGCGACCTTATAAACAGCAATGATCCGAGCGAGGCTTATATCAATTATGTCGAGGTTGACCTTTCCCTGCCCTCTTGCGGAGAAAGATGCGTCTTTGATTTTGACGAGGCGACGGGAGTTATGACGATAAAGGGCGGCGGAATGATAACCGACACTGTCAATTATTACGGAGGCGGTTCGAAGAATTCACCATTCTTTACCATCAAGCAGAAGGTTAAAAAGATTGTTATTGAGGAACATATCAAGGGACTTGGTAAATACGCATTCTGTCAGTTTACAAATCTTGAAAGCGTAGAGCTTCCCGATGTAGAGGGATTTGTTATCATGAATGCGGCGTTTGAAAAATGCTCGAATCTCAAATATGTTTACAGAACAGGAACAGACCCCATCGAGGGTACGGCAGATCTTTCAAAGGTGGCTTCGATTTCCGCTTGGGCATTTGCATATGATTATCTTATCGCAAATGTTATTCTGAGCGATGCCGTAACCGAGCTTGGCTCATCGGTATTCGAGGAAAATGTTAATCTTCAGGCAATCTATGGAACTCCGGGTTCTTATGCCGAAATATATGCTCTTGCGAACGAGCTTGAATTCTTCGATATGGCATCAAATACCCCCGAGGCAATAAAGTGTACTCCCCCTGAAAATGTTTCCGAGGAAACACGGATGGATGAATCTGAAGGTATCACCGAAACAGTCCCCGAAACCGAATCGGATTTTGTTATCGTTTTCCACAATAAGGATGAGATCGTTGCCGCAAGCTCCTCAAATCCTCTTCCGATTATAATAGTCATTGCCGCTTTCGCCGTTTGTGCGGTTGCAGTAATAATTATTGTGATCAAGCTCAAAAAGGGCAAGAAAGAATAATAAGGATCTCAATTGGTCGGGGTTTGAATTTTTTGATATATGAGAAAATCCCCTGCAAATGCCTAGGTATTTGCAGGGGATTATATTTGCGGAGAGAAAATGCTGTCTATAAAGACTCAGCGCATATCAAAAATTTTCTTAATGTAATTTTCATTTATAAATATGCCGTATTCAGCCTTTTTTCATATATCCCAAGCTCTTTTAAAATGTTTTCAGCAAAATGCGCTTCGACTGCCGAATATTTCCCACGCTCTCCTATTTCAAGTATTTTTCCCACATGGCGATATCCCAGCGAAGCAGGGGGAACGTGAGTGACCAAATCGTCCAAATTTCGGATAACGGTAAATCCTTCAAATCTGCGGCGCACATTTTTGCTCTGAAATCCCCACAAAACTCTCGGGCATCCAAAGCCGTAGCTCAGAATATTATTTTCGATATCGGGACGGTGAAATTTTATGTATTCATGGCAGAAAAGCGCCATCGCCGCCCCATGAGAATATCCGACTGCTGTTATTTTCTTTATCTGTTTATCGAGGATTATGGGTGCGATCGGCTCTCTCAGCACCTCCCAAACACCTAAAAAGCCCCGATGGGCAAACCAAAAATCATCCATATCCCTATATGGCTTTGCGGGAAAATCAAGATTGTTTTTCCAATCTGTCGCGCCCCTTGAATGCTGAAAATATATTTTAAGGTGATCACCTTTTCGGTGGAGGGCGTAATTTGCAGAGTTTTCAAGCTCTTTATACTTTATTTCAAGACATTCATAGAAGAGATCGTATAGCTTCATCGGTGTACATATAGCTCCTTTCAAAAGCAAAAATAGTCATAATCAACAGCAAAGGTATGAAATCTTGATTTTTCTTTGTAAATATGGAAGAAAATGCCCAAAAAGTTATAAATACTATTGACTTTTTCACTTTACTGTGCTAAAATGGTGAAGTAAATTCAAGATTATAAAGGATAGGTATATGAAAATGAGAGAGTTTGATCCCGTAAATAGCTTTGAATATGCCGAGGGAATGTTCACAACAGTTGTTGGAAGAAGCACACCCGAGCACACCATCGTTCTTGAACCCAATCTTATAAAGCTTCCCGCAGGAGACGGGATCATGGTGAGCTGGACCAAGGGCGGCAGCTTTGAGCCGGACGATGCCAATGTCACCGCATACCGCCGCAGCTATGATAACGGAAGAACATGGGATGAGGCTGGTATTCTCTTTTCACATTCCACAAAGGGACTTTATACCTCCGAGCTTTCGTCAGCCGGCGGAAGGATATATGCTTTTCCCAGCACATATTCGGGTTCAAGGGATTACGAGCGTGATTTACATTCTTTATGAGCACCAGCGATGATAACGGAGAAACATTTACAACGCCCAACTCAATAAAGGGCTGCTATGCCAATTTCAGAGTTAAGGACACCCTTGAGCTTGAGGACAGGATTCTTTTTTCGGGCTCATGGGTCGAGACCGTGGGAGATTACTGGGCACCGAGAGAGGCAGAAAGGAATGTATAGTCGCAGGCAAGGTTTATACACATTCCGAGGATGAGCTTTGGCAGAACAGCGTCAAGACGGTTGTTGGAGTTCTCATTGCTGATAAAAACGGAAACATTTTTGCGCAAGTGCGGCGATATTCGCACGGAAGAGTGCGGCGGTCTTTGCGAGCCTGTGCTTACAGAGATGTCGGACGGAACTCTCGTTTGCCTTATGAGGTGTAATTTTGTCCGTGAGCTTTTCATCAGCTATTGCGAGGTTGGCTGGTTATGCTGCTATCCCGACGGATTTATAGACGAGGAAAGAGGAGTTATTTGCTTTGGCTGGGATGACAGACATAATATATATTATTCGGAATATAAGCTCCCCGACTCACTTATTTGAAAAACGCGAAAGGAATTTTAAAAAATGCAGAAAATACGTTCGGAAGAAACGGATAAGCTCTTTGAGGCAATTCTGAGCCTTCGTGATAAGGACGAATGTTATTCATTCTTTGAAGATATATGCACCATAAAGGAGCTCCGTGACCTTTCTCTCCGACTTGAGGTGGCTTCAATGCTGAGGGAAGGCAAAAGCTACCAGGAGGTTACAAAGGAAACGGGCGTCAGTGCCGCAACCATCTGCCGTGTCAATAAATGTCTCATGTACGGCGAGGGATATAAAAAGGTTCTTGACAGAAGAGAGGAAGGCAACAAATGAAGATAAATGACCAGAGACTGTCAGATACGGAAAGGGCGGTTTTTGCGCTCCGTTCCTTATATGACGGATACGGATATTCACAATATAAAATGGGCAAATTCGAGGAATACGACCTCTATGCCGAAAACAAGAGCTTTCTTGTTTCGGACAGCATAATAACTTTTACCGGAAGCGGAGGAAAGCTTCTTGCGCTGAAGCCCGACGTTACACTTTCCATAGTAAAGAGCACAAAGGACGAGCCGGGTACGGTAAGCAAGGTTTATTATAACGAAAATGTTTACAGAGCCAAGGACGGCGACCGTGATTTTGGCGAGATAATGCAAGCGGGACTTGAATGTATTGGAGATATTGATGCATATTCTATCTCCGAGGTCATAATGCTGGCGGCAAAGAGTCTTTCTGTCATAAGTGAGGATTTTGTTCTTGATATCTCCCATCTCGGTATAATTTCAAGTGTTATCGAGAGTCTTGGCTTAAGTGCGGCGGGAAAAAGCGGCGTTCTTGCGGCAATTTCGGATAAAAATCTTCATAGCGCACTTTCCATTTGCGCTTCGGAAGGCATAGAAAAGGAAAAAACTGCGCTGCTTTTGGCACTTATCACCTCATATGGCGAGCCTTCAAAGGTACTTTCGGAGATAGAAGAATATCTTGATGAGGCAGGCAAGAGTGCGGCAGAGGAGCTGAGAACAGTTCTTACGATGCTGGGTGACGATATCCCAATGGAAAAAATCAGAATAGATTTTTCGGTTGCGGGAGATATGAATTATTATTGCGGCTTTGCCATGAGCGGATTTATAAGAGGGATCTCAAAAAGCATCCTTTCGGGCGGGCAGTATGATAATCTTCTTCACAAAATGGGAAGACGCAGCAGTGCCATCGGCTTTGCGCTCTACCTCGACCTGCTCTCGGAGCTTGAGGACAGAAAAGACGAATATGATGTTGACGCACTGCTGCTTTATGATAAAAAAACCGACCTTTTGGCTCTTCGCCGTGAAGCAGACAGACTGACAAGCGCGGGAATGAGCGTTTCGGCGCAGAAGGCTGTTCCCGAAAAAATGAGATATAAAAAGCTTTACAGATTTACGGAAGGCGGTGTTATGGAGATATGAAGGATATGCTGAATATCGCCCTCCCCAAGGGAAGGCTTGGCGAGAGAGTTTACAATATGTTTGCTCTGGCAGGCTTTGAATGTCCCGCACTTCTTGAAAACAGCCGTAAGCTGATATTTGAAAATGCAGAGGCGGGAGTAAGATACTTCTGGGTAAAGCCATCGGATGTTGCCATATACGTTGAGAGAGGTGCTGCCGATATAGGTGTTTGCGGCAAGGATATCCTTCTTGAATATTCTCCAAATGTCTATGAGCTGCTTGACCTGGGTACAGGAAAATGCCGAATGGCGGTGGCGGCAAAAAAGGGCTTCAGGGATGATACCGAAAAGACTCTTAAGGTCGCAACAAAATTTTCAAACATCGCAAGAGCACACTATGCCTCATTTGGCAGAGATATAGATATCATCCATCTCAACGGCTCAATTGAAATTGCGCCAATTCTCGGACTTTCCGATGTTATAGTTGATATCGTTGAAACGGGCACAACCTTAAAGGAGAATGACCTTGAGGTGATCGAGACGGTAGTTCCCATAAGCGCAAGGCTCATTGCAAACAAGGCGAGCTTTAAATTCAAGGGAAACGATATCGAAAGACTGAAAAATCACATTGCAGAGCAGATTAAGGAATAAGATATGATTAAAATTTTAAAATACGGCGAGGTTGCAAATAAAGACATCTTCGCAAGAGTAAATCCCACAGCAAAGGTCGAGGGAATAGTTGCGGAAATCATCGAAAATGTCAAGGCAAACGGAGATAAAGCACTTCTTGAATATACAGAACGCTTTGACGGAGCAGCTCTTTCCACACTTGCTGTAAGCGAAGCGGAAATCGAGGAAGCATTTGCCGCAGTTGAGCCGAAATTCATTGAAGTGCTTGAAAAAGCGGCAAAAAATATCCGCAAATTCCATGAAAAGCAGGTAAGAAACAGCTTTATTATAAACGATGAGGACGGAATCGTTGTGGGTCAGAAGATAATCCCCGTTGACAGAGCAGGTCTTTATGTTCCGGGCGGCACGGCGGCTTACCCTTCCACGGTTCTTATGGATTCGATACCCGCAAAGGTTGCAGGAGTTCGCGAGGTGGTTATGGTCACCCCTCCACAGAAGAACGGAAAGGTGAATCCCGTTATTCTTGCTGCGGCAAAAATTGCGGGAATAGATAAGATATTCAAGGTTGGCGGTGCCCAGGCAATTGCGGCGCTTGCTTACGGAACAGAAAGCGTACCCGCCGTTGATAAGATCGTCGGTCCGGGAAATGCCTTTGTTGCCGAGGCAAAAAAGCAGGTTTTCGGTAAGGTCTCCATCGACATGATCGCAGGTCCAAGCGAAATTCTTATTGTCGCCGATGACAAAACAGACCCTCGCCATGCGGCGGCGGATATGCTCTCACAGGCGGAGCACGATAAAAACGCAAGCGCAGTTCTCGTTACCGACAGCGAGGACTTTGCAAAGAAGGTTGCCCGGGAGCTGGAGGTTCAGATACCTCTCCTCCCGAGAGAGGAGATAGCAAGAGCTTCAATTGAAGACGGAAGCAAGATAATAGTTGCCCCAACACTTGATGCGGCAATAGAGATCGCAAACGAAATTGCACCCGAGCATTTTGAACTTCTGCTTGATAACCCCTTTGATTATCTTGATAAAATACGTCATGCAGGCTCGATATTTATGGGCAGAAACTGCCCCGAAGCACTTGGTGACTACCTTGCAGGTCCTAACCATACCCTTCCCACAAGCGGAACTGCGAAATTTTCAAGTCCCCTATCGGTTGATGATTTCGTGAAAAAGACACAGTACACCTATTATACACGAGAGGCTCTGGCAAAGGCGGCAGAGGACGTTGCCTTCTTCGCACACAAAGAAGGTCTCGACGCCCACGCAAGAAGCGCAACCATCAGATTTGACGAAAAATAAGCAACATGAGGGGGATTTCGCCACTGCGGTGGCGAGGAGCGCCTGCGCACTCCACTGCGCAAGCTTTTAAAAAAGCTTGACCAAAACCTTTAAAACCAAAAAGTTAGGATGTTTACCCTTGTTTCTACGTGAAGTTACCGATAATTTCACGTAAAAAAAAGATAAAAAGCCTTTAATAAGTCCCCTTTATTAAGTTTTGATCGACCTTTTTTAAAAGGTCGTGGCTCCGGCACCACCGCCGGTCGCCTCCGCAGAGGCGAAATCCCCCTCTTAAAAACAAACGGAGTTAAAAATGAGCAGATTTATGAGTAAAAAATACGCTTCACTTGTGCCATACACGCCGGGAGAGCAGCCAAAGGAGCGTAAATATTTAAAGCTTAATACAAACGAATCACCTTTTCCACCGTCGGAAAAGGCAATAGAATACGCTATGGAGGCGGCGCAGAGCCTTCAGCTTTACAGCGACCCCGAATGTACCCCTTTGCATAGTGCGTTTGCAAAAATGTGCGGTGTCAGTGATGACATGGTGCTTGCCACAAACGGCTCGGACGAGATACTGAATTTCGCCTTTATGGCATTTTGCGATGCGGAAACCCCCGCTGTTTTCGCGGATATAACATATGGCTTTTATAAGGTCTTTGCCGCTATAAATAATCTCCCCTCAAGGGTTATACCTCTTCGCGAGGATTTTACCATAGATATAACCGACTATTTTGATGCGAAGGGAACTGTTTTCATAGCAAATCCCAATGCGCCGACGGGCATTGCCCTCTCACGTGATGAGATCGAGCAAATACTTATCAAAAATCCGAATAATATCGTGGTGATTGACGAGGCATATGTTGATTTTGGCGGCGAGAGCTGTATTCCGCTCATCGAAAAATATGAGAATCTTCTGGTAAGTCAGACCTTTTCCAAATCCAGAAGCATGGCGGGTGCAAGACTTGGCTTCGGCATAGGTTCTCCTGCGCTTATAGCAGACCTAAAAACCATAAAATATTCAACAAATCCCTATAATATAAATTCCATGACTATGGCGGCAGGCGTAGGACAGCT
>CAYPKQ010000076.1:0-11239 GCA_964411355.1 uncultured Lachnospiraceae bacterium | reverse complement strand
CCTTTTTGCGGGATTCGGGCTGAATGAAATCGGGATTTTCTTCAATATATTTAATGAGCCTGTCCGCATATTTGCTCATCTTGAAGAAATAGGACTCCTCTCTTGTTTTCTGAACGGGTCTGCCGCAGTCGGGGCATTTTCCGTCCGTTATCTGCGTATCGGTAAAGAAGGATTCGCAAGGAGTGCAGTACCAGCCCTCGTAATATCCCTTATAGATATCGCCCTTGTCGTAGAGCTTTTTGAATATCTTTTCAACGCTCTTTTCGTGATAATCATCGGTTGTACGAATGAACTTATCATAGCTGGTATTCATCAGATCCCAGATACCCTTTATCTCTCCTGCAACGCCGTCAACGTATGCCTTTGGTGTGATACACGCTTCATTTGCCAGATTCTCGATCTTCTGACCGTGCTCGTCAGTTCCTGTAAGGAAAAAGACGTCATAGCCGCGAAGTCTCTTATAGCGAGCCACTGCATCGGTCATAATGACCTCGTATGTATTTCCGAAATGGGGCTTACGTGAAGCGTAAGCAATGGCTGTTGTGATATAAAACTTTTCCATAATCTATATACCTGACCTTTTATTAATTTTCTTTTTTACTCGATTTTTCTATAATGAATAGCTGTACCGCAACCAAATAAAGCGGTATCGCATAAACGATAAACAGTATTCCGAATGAAAGCACGGAAAGAAGTATGAGGGGAATAAAGGACATATTAAATCCGATTATCTCCTTTGGGAGCAAAAAATCACTCTTTGAAGAAAGCGCGAAAGCTTCGCTTGCATTTTCACTTTTAAAAAACGCATTTGGCAGAAGATATACCGAAGGAAGCATTCCCGAAATCGGCAGAAAAAAAACTATCGTCAACATATATGTTTCATCCGGTATTATCCTGTTTCCGAATCCGTCCATAGCATAGGCAATTATCCAACCGAGAGCAAACGCCAATGCTAATTGAAGTGCAACCGCACCAAGCACGGTAAATGACACCTTATATGCATCGGATAGTCTCTTTTTATCAAAAAAACAGAACAGCTCTGATATTTCCGTATTTTTATAACAGCACATTCGGTAAGCCATTCGGGAAAGTCCCATGCAAAGCGGCAATGCCAACATGATTATCAGCACTATCTCAATAAAAAAGAGATATAGAGGCATCTCCTCGGCGAATATAAAATAACATACCGACTCAAATAAGTGCATCGCTGTTCCGACCATAGCAAGGGAGCAGAGGAATGCGCCCGACAAACGCAAAAGATTTCCACGCTCACCAAGCAAAAGCGCAGCGCATCTTTTTATATTCCGACATTCAAGACGCATCTGATTATTTTTTGTCAAAAGCACACCTCCCCAATGATACTGTTGTATTATTATAACAGATATTTCCGTCTAATACAAGAGTTTATTCAACTTTTTTCAAAAACAAAATCGTAACTTTTTTATTTTTTCGGAAATATTTGAAAATTCTCTTGAAAAATGATTCAATATGGGTTATAATTAAGAAAAATAATTCCTTAAAAAGGAGAGAATAAAAAATGAGCGAACTTCATGTTGTTGATCATCCCCTTATTACTCACAAGCTTTCCATTATGCGTAACCGCAAAACAGGCTCAAAGGACTTCAGAGAGCTTCTTGACGAGATCGCAATGCTCATGGGCTATGAGATCACAAGAGATCTTCCCCTTGAGGACGTTACCATCGAAACACCTATCACAAAAATGACCGCAAAAATGATCTCGGGCAAAAAGCTTGCCATCGTTCCAATTCTCCGCGCGGGACTCGGCATGGTTGACGGGCTTCTCCGTCTCGTACCCGTTGCAAAGGTAGGTCATATCGGTCTTTACCGTGATCCCGATACACATCTTCCCGTTGAGTATTACTGCAAGCTCCCCTTTGATATTGAGGACAGAATAACAATTCTCGTTGACCCCATGCTTGCAACAGGCGGTTCGGCATCCGATGCTCTTACACTTCTCAAGAACAAGGGTGTAAAGAATATTAGAATGATGTGTCTCGTTGCCGCACCCGAGGGCGTTGCAAAGCTTCAGGCAGACCATCCCGATGTTGATATCTATACCGCAGGTCTTGATGAAAGACTCAATGAGCACGCTTATATCGTTCCCGGTCTTGGCGATGCGGGCGACAGAATCTTCGGTACAAAATAATTGATAAAAATCGAGTTTGCCGCAGAAATGCGGCATACTCTGTTTTGGGAGTATTTTAATTGATATGCGAAGCATAACCATAAAAAAGAACGATGCGGGACAGAGACTTGACAAATTTCTTTCAAAAGCCGTAAAAGGGCTTCCCACATCGCTTATGTACAAGTATATAAGGACTAAAAAAATAAAGGTCAACCGCAAGCGCACCGAGCAGAAATATATGCTTCTGGAAGGCGATGTTATCGACCTTTTCATAAGGGATGAATTTTTCGACTCTCCCGAAAGGGATGGCAGTGCAATCGAGCGGATAGAGCCTAAAATAACCGTTGTTTACGAGGACGAAAATATAATTCTCGTAAACAAGCGTCCGGGTGTTGTTGTCCACGAGGACAGCGAAGCAAAGGACAATACCCTCATCATGCACATACAGGCTTATCTCTACAGAAAAGGCGAATACGATCCATCCTCTGAGCAGTCATTTGCCCCGGCTCTCTGCAACAGAATAGACAGAAATACGGGCGGAATCGTCCTTGCCGCAAAAAATGCAGTAGCTCTGCGAATAATGAACGAAAAAATAAAGAATAATGAGATAAGCAAATTTTATCTGTGCGCCGTTCACGGCACTCCAAAGCCCAAGCAGCAAACTCTAAAAGGATATCTTATAAAGGACAGCGCAGCCAATACCGTAAGGGTCTATGATAAAAAAGTCGGTGCCGCAAAGGAGATAATCACAAAATACAGAGTCATCTCCGAAAAAAACGGCAATTCTCTTCTTGAAGTTGAGCTTGTTACAGGAAGGACCCACCAGATAAGAGCGCATATGGCTCATATCGGACATCCTCTGCTTGGCGACGGAAAATACGGAATAAACAAAAACGACAGAGAAAAGGGCTATAAATATCAAGCACTTTATGCTTACCGCCTACGCTTCGATTTTGCCACAGGCGAAGGCGAGCTTGGATATCTGCGTGGCAAAGAGGTTGCCATTGACAAAGGTGATATCCGGTTTCTTGAGGATTTCGATTAAGAAAAGAAAGGAGCACTATGAAAAGATATTTTTATCTTATACTTGCGGGCGCGGCAGGGGCACTCCCAATTGCATTCCCCGATATAGGTTTTCTTCATTTGGTGCTTCTTGTTCCCTTCGGATTTTTCTGCATTTCGGATGAAGAAAGGAAGTGGAAAACCGAATATCTCCATGGACTGACCTTCTATTTCGGCTATTTTGCCGTCTGCTATTCATGGTTCTTTGCAATGTATCCGCTGTCTGTAACGGGAATGTCAAGAGCGGCGGCGCTATTTGTTGTCATTCTTGCCGCATTCGGCATAGCACTTTTTCAGGCATCCGGCTTCGCTTTCATTTTTCTCATTGCAAGAAAGGCAAAGGTGAGCAAATATTTACTGCCCTTTTTCATAGGCGCACTATGGTGCATAGGCGAATGGGTGCAAAATTTCTTTTGGTTCGGACTTCCCTTCGTGCGTCTTGCTCTGAGCCAGACAAACGCCCTCGAATTTTGCGCTTCGGCAAATCTTTTCGGCTCATATTTCGTTGGATTTATTATAGTTTCCATAAATATGCTGCTTGCCATTTCATTTAAGGAGAAAAGCAAAAAAAACAAAACTGTTTTTGCTCTTATTGCGCTCGTTATCTTCATTTCAAATACTGCATACGGCATAATTGATATGTCAAAATTTGAGGAAAACACCTATAGATCCGTAAAGCTCTCCGCCTTTCAGGGGAATATCTCAACCGAGGAAAAATGGAGCGATCTTATGCTTGACCGTTCGCTTATAATATATGAAAGGCTGGCAGAAGAAGCGGCAGAAGCCGGAGCGGAATATATCCTTCTCCCCGAAACCGTTATTCCGTATGTCACCGAGGAATATGATGAGATCGACTCATTTTTTACCGATCTTGCATGGCATCATGATATAAAAATAATGCTCGGTACATTCGGCAGAGCAGATGGCGGAACAGGAAACATCATCAGAGTATATGAGCCGATGCGCAAGGCCATAAATGTTTATACCAAGCAAAAACCGGTTCCTTTCGGTGAATATATGCCGATGAGAGGACTTCTCACCGCACTTTTTCCGCCCCTTGATGATATAAATATTCTTCAAAGATCCCTCATTCCCGGCGTTGAAAGCAGCACTTGGGAGGATGATGGCATCAAATTCGGATATCTTATATGCTTCGACTCCATCTATTCTTCTCTATCAAGAGAAAGTGTCAAAAACGGGGCTGATATTCTGATGATATCAACAAACGACTCCTGGTTTGGCACATCTCACGGACTGGGGATGCATCTTGCCCACGCAAAGCTGAGAGCTATCGAAAACGGCAGAAGCGTTCTCCGCGCCGCAAACACGGGAATCACCGCCGCCATCACCCCAAAAGGCGAGGTTAAGCAAATGATAGAAGCAGATGAAATAGGACAAATAACCGTTTCACTTCCCATATCGGAAGAGGACACTTTATATACAAAAATCGGTGATTGGTTCGTCTATTTTTCAATGCTTTTTGCGTTGCTTTGTATATTTTTTCCAAAAATTCGGAACAAAAAAACCGTTCTTTCGTCTTAAAGAATGAAAGGACGGTATTTTTTATGAAAAAAATTATTTCGTTTATTCTTGCTTCCCTTATGCTTCTTCTCTGCTCTTGCTCCGGGAAAACCAATGCCGATGCACCAATTGGCGGCGCAAATACGGGCAAAAATCCACCTATAAGCCCTAATATTTTAGAAGAACTTTCAATGGCAGAAAGCAAAAGCACGGAAATTGACGAAAAATTCATTTCCGCTTTCAATGACAGTGCCTTTGACTATTTCCGAGAGGCGATTGGTGACAGAAAAGATAATAATTTTCTCGTCTCTCCCCTTTCCATCTATATTGCCCTTGCAATGACGGCATCGGGAGCGGGCGGAGACACTCTTTTGCAGATGGAGGATGTGCTGGGTGAACTTCCGGTTGCAGATGCTGCAAAATACATCCGCTCTTTGAGCGAAGATATAACCGATAATGAAAAAATCACCCTCGGGCTTGCCAATTCCATATGGATAAGAGACAATAAAAGTATGATAGCGGTAAACGAGGATTTTCTCGATATTACAAAGGAATATTTTTCTGCAGATATTTTTAAAGAAAAATTCGATGATGACACTCTGAAAGACATAAACGATTGGATCGAGGAAAAAACAAACGGCATGATCCGTAAAATGCTTGATAAAATTTCGGATACAACAGTTATGTATCTGATAAACGCATTGGTCTTTGAGGCTGAATGGCAGGAAGTATATGAAACGACACAGCTTAGAGAATCCGATTTCACCTCATACACCGGCAAAAAGATAAAAACCGAGCTTATGTATTCGGAAGAGGATTATTACCTCTCGGACGGAAGCGCCACCGGATTTATAAAGCCTTATGCCGACAGCAGATATGGCTTTGTTGCCCTCCTCCCCGATGCGACCACAGACATATATGAATATGCCGCATCTCTCACCGGCAAGGATTTTGCCGCACTTCTCTCGGGCAAGGAAAAGGCAAATGTCAGTGCCGCAATGCCGCAGTTCAGCTATGAATATTCGGATTCGCTTGTGGAAGAGCTGAAGGCTCTGGGAATGACAGATGCTTTTGCGGAATCACTTGCAGATCTGCATGGTCTCGGAACATCGAGCATGGGTAATATTTATATTTCCGATGTTCTTCATAAGACCTTTATTGAGGTTTCTCCAAAGGGCACAAAGGCAGGTGCCGCAACGGTAGTCATAGCAGATTGCGAAAGTGCAATGATATCACCGCATATCAAAACATATGAGGTAATTCTTGACCGCCCGTTCGTTTATGCCATAACAGACCTTGAAAGCGGAATTCCGCTCTTTATCGGCGTTCTCGCAGAGCTTAAGTAATAGGAGGCAATCACAATGAAAAAAATAGTATTTTTAGTTCTTATTCTCGTAATCACACTTTCCGCTTGCACGGCAAATAATGAAGAAACGAGCAAAAATGAAAGCACAGATGTTCCTATCAATACACCTATCGAGCCGAGAAATAACGATAATTTTCTCAAGATTCTCACAGAAGACGGATTTGAATATACCGTTGGAGAAAGCAGCGGTGAAGAAAGCTTCTTTTCGGTGGAAAGGCAGTATGTTCTGATAGGCGACGACATAATCAGCTTTTATGAATATGAAACAAACGAGGCAATGGAAGCAGATGCGGCTTGCGTTGACAGGGGCGGCTGCTCCATAAATGTTCCCGGGCGCTCTGTCTGCATTTCCTGGGTCTCACTTCCTCATTTTTTCAAGGGTGAAAATCTTATCATAAATTATGTTGGAGAAAATGATCGGATATTAGATTTTCTCGAAGCAAATTACGGTAAAGAATTTGCAGGCGCAGGAAGATAATCTTTGTAAAAGGTAATTATATCGCTTATTATCAAGTGTTTTCAACAGCTTTTCTTATGCTCCAATCGTTTTTCTCGAGAAGTGCTTCGGCTTCATCCTTTGTGCAGGAGACAATATCGGACGTTATGCGGAGCATTCTGTTGCGGAGCTTGATATTCGATGGGCGCAGATTTATCATCATATTCTCATATACCTTTCCCGTTTTCACCATTGCACAGGTGGAAAGCATATTGAGAACCATTTTATGCGCTGAGCCTGCCTTCATTCGCGTTGAGCCCGTTATCGGCTCTGCGCCTGTATCGGTAAAAATTTCAATGTCTGAAACGGATGCAATGGGGGTGTTTTCATTGCTTGTAAGAGCAATGGCAAGCGCCCCCAGCTCTTTTGCCTTTTTAAGCGCACCAACAACGTATGCAGCACCACCCGCAACCGAAATACCCACAAGTGCGTCCTTACCGCAAAAACCGTTTGCCAAAATGTCTTCTGCGCCCTTTTCTTGCATATCCTCTTCATTTTCTGCAGCGCGGAACATACATTCAGAACCGCCTGCGATAATTCCCGTAACAAGCTCTCCGGGAACACCAAAGGTGGGAGGACATTCTGCGGCATCGATGACTCCGAGCCTTCCAGATGTTCCCGCACCTATATAAAAGAGCCTGCCGCCGTTCTCTATTCTTTCGGTAATGGCATCCACCGCCTTTGTAATGGCGGGAATAGCCGCTTCAACCGCTCTTGCGGCATTAAAATTCTCCTCGGAAATGACAGAAAGCATCTCTTCCGTTGACATTTTATCTATATGAGTGGTTTTGGGATTGCGCATTTCAGTTTTAAGCATTATTATTCTCCTTTGCTCAATTTCAGATAATTCTTTTTCAGGTTTTCCCTAAAGACTGGGGATGAAAAGCCGTTCAGCTTTGCACAGTAGGCGGCTGAGCCGTATATTTGAGGCATATCGGCAAATGAAAAATTCACACCGGGGCAATATTTTTTCAATATCGGAAGTATTATGTCCGCTCTTGCGGTAAGACCGCCGGAAATTATAACCTCTTTTGAGGGCGAGATGGATTTGAGCCCATAAAGTATCTGCTCCGAAAGAGCTTTTACAGAATCCTCAATTATTTTTTTTGCCGCTTCGTCTCCCATATCAAAAGCATCAAAAACAGCTCCCGAAAAGGATGCAATATATTTGTTTCCCCGCTCGTATATGTCGTTGAGCTTGTCAAGCACATTTCCAGCGAGCGTTTTTTCAACTTCTCTTGTAAGCACTGACTCTTCTCTCAGACCGTTTCTGTAAAGGAGAGCCATTGAGATTGCTTCCTTGCCCAGATGAAAACCACAGAATGTCTTGTCAAAAAGATATCCGTAGCCGCCAATTCTTCTTATTTCGTCTCCGTCCTTTATGCCAACAGACGAGCCTGTGCCGCATATAACCGAAATATATTTATCCGATATCTCGTTTGTATATATGACGTTTACAAGATCTGAATTCACCTCAAAATCTATCCCCGCATAGCTTTGCTTCAGCTCTGCTTTGATTGCTTTTCTGTTTTCGGCAAGTCCACAGCCTGCAATTCCGAGAAAAACATAATTTGCATTGGCATTTTCCGAAAGCATAGAAGAAAGCCCTTTTTTCAGACAAGCGAGAGTGCCTTCAACTCCGCATACATTGGGATTGCTCGTTCCGCAGAGGGCATGACCGAGTATCTCGCCATCCTCATCAAACATCAGAAATTCGGTTTTCGTTCCGCCTCCGTCAACTGCGATCATTATTTTTTTCGTGTTTTCAGTGGATTTACCTATCAAGCGGTCGCATGAAACACCGAATATTTCCGATAATCTGTAAAGATTCCAGATATCGGGATTAGCAAGTCCCGTTTCCCATTTTGAAAGACTTTGTGCCGTTACAAATAGCATTTCCGCAAGCTCTGCTTGGGTGAGATTTTTCAGTTTTCTGTGAAAACGAATATTTGCACCCAGCTTTTGTGATGGGGTCATTATTTCACCGCCCTTTAATATGTTTTCGGTAATATTCTACCATATATTCTTCTCGATTTCAATGTGTTTTTTGGATAGTTTTTAAAAAATCAACCCGAGGTTGAAAATTTGTGTTAAAATCTGAAAATCACATATAAAAAGCTCCATATGTTGCGATTTTGTTACTGATGAATAAAATTATTGACATTTTTATACAACCGTGCTATAATTTATCATGAAATATTATTATTTAAGGAGACGAAAATGAAAAAACTTCTAAAACCGTTTGCTCTCTTTCTGGTGTTGACTTTACTTAGTCAACTATTTGTCATCAATTCGATGGCTGCAGTGAGTACCGGCACTTGTGGCTCAGGTGTCACCTATTCTTTTGATTCCGATACGGGCATTTTTACTTTAAGCGGCAGCGGAGCAACCGACACTTACGTTAAATTCGATGAGGAGGGCTGGTCTCCTGTATGGCGTCCCGGATCCTCCGGCAGTTCTAACAATACAAAATGTGTTCCTTGGCAAAAAAATACGGAGTCAATTAAGACCGTCATAATAGAGGATGGCATTACAAAAATCGGGGATAATGTTTTTTCACAATGCTATAACATTGAAACCATTGTTTTCCGAGCTCAAACTGCGCAGATCTCGTCTTCGGCTTTTGATCTTACAAATAAAAATTATACCGTATATCTGTATCAAAACAGCACCGCAGACAGCTTCTTTTCAAGCGATGAGTATACAAAAGTATATCTTGATGCAGCCGAAGAGGATGCAAGCAAATTTGATTATAGTGTAAATCCCGATGGGACTACAATTACCATTACATGCTATAATGGCAAAGAAACAAATGTTGTTATCCCCGCTGAAATAGATGGATATAGAGTTAACGTTATCGGTGGATATGCATTCGGATGGCTCGGTATTACAAGCGTAACTATTCCCGAAAGTGTTACAGCCATTGAAAGCAAAGCATTTACAGATTGCACTTCCTTACAAAGCATAGTATTCAAAAGCACAAATACAAGCATAGATGCTTCTGCTTTCTATTCTTGTTCAAATCTGAAAACAGTATTTCTTTACGAAAACAGCACTGCTGATGAATATTTTTCTGCCGATTATTACACAAAGATATATTTTGAAGAAGCGATAGTTTCCGAAACATATACAGTTTCCTATTATGCAAACGGAGGCGAGAACGCCCCCGAAGCGCAGACAAAGACAGAAGATGTTGAACTTACCCTCTCCTTGGATGTTCCTACCCGCGAAGGATTCAACTTCATGGGTTGGGCAACAAGTACAGACGGTGAGGTTGCTTATGCACCGGGCGATTACTATACGGAAAATGCCGATTTGACCCTTTATGCAGTTTGGAAAGAAATAAGCGATGAACCTATCATTCCAAATGATTTTGAATATGAGGTCAATCTCGACGAAACAACGGTAACTATAACAAAATACCTCGGCGAAGGCGGAGATGTTGTTATACCGTCTACAATTGACGGATATAGCGTTACAGGTATTGGTTTTCAGGCTTTCCTTGACTGCGAAACTCTGACAAGTGTAACACTTTCAGACAGCATAACAATTATCGAAGAAATGGCATTCGGTTATTGCAGCAATCTTACAAGTATTTCATTTGGAAATAATCTGAACATCATTGGAGACAGAATTTTTGAAAGCTGTATAAGCCTTAAGAGTGCGGTAATTCCCGCAAGCGTTTCAAGTATCGGTCAAGAACCGTTCTTTAATTGCTATTCAATTACGGAAATTACAGTTGATGAAAACAACGAATACTTCTGTGACCTTGACGGTGTGCTTTTCACAAAGGATATGGAAACCCTTATCCACTACCCTGTGGGAAGTGATGATACGGAATATGTGATCCCAAGCGAGGTGAAGCATATCGGCAGATGTGCATTCTACAAAGCATTTAATCTTAGCAGTATCACTATTCCGGACAGCGTGGAAAGCATTGGATTCTTTGCTTTTTTCGATTGCATAAATCTTGAAAGCGTAGAAATTCCAAGTAATCTTGAAATCATTGACCGTTCTGCATTTGCATATTGCACTGCTTTAACAAGTGTTATCATTCCAAGCAGTGTTACGAGCATAGGCAGCAGAGCCTTTGCAAATTGCCATTCTCTGGCAGATGTTACTGTTCCCAAGACCGTAACAAGCATCGAATCCGATTCATTTGTTGATTGTTCTGCTCTCAACACAATATACCTCTATCGTGACAGTACTGCAGATGAATACTTCAGCACAGATGAATATACAAAGGTTTATCTTGACAGCGAAATCGAAGCGGTTTGCGGAGACGTCAACGGTGACGGAGAGATTGATATAAAGGATATTGTTCTTCTTGCCCAGTTTCTTGCAAATTGGAATGTTGAGATCGACGAAAACACCGCCGATTGCAACGCAGACGGTGCTGTTAACATAAAGGACGTTGTTCTTTTGGCGCAGTATCTTGCGAACTGGAAAGTATCTCTCGGTTAAATTAAATTTTGGGGCTGAACGTTCACCGTTCAGCCCTTATTTATTGGAATTTGTAATGATGTCGATAAATAGGAATTTGTCGAGATGGCTAACACACACCGATAAACAGTAATTTATCGAACTGTTGAAGATGTATTTTGTAGGGGACGTCGAGGTCGCCGTCCCCTACAGATTTGCGTTTTAT
>CAYPKQ010000075.1:0-11322 GCA_964411355.1 uncultured Lachnospiraceae bacterium | reverse complement strand
CCGGCATCGGTTGTTTCCTCCTCCGTTGCCGCTATGCAGACGCAAAGGGTCGCAAAGCAAAGAGCGAGAGCAAGAAACGCTAGTAAAATTTTTCTTTTCATTTTTTCCTCCTAAATTTTTTCGGCAATGCCGAGAATATATCTTTCACATACTAATTTTAACTTAATTTCAAATTTTTTTCAAGCAAATTTGTGAATTTGATAACAAAGTTGGTAATTCATCACACAAAGTAACAAAAAACCGCTCAAAACCATCATTTTGGGTCATTTTTTTGTTACTTTTCTCACATTTGTAACATTTAAAAATATTTTATAAAAAAAAGAAATTTTTTCGCGAGCTATTGAAAAAGCCGCATTTGCGTGGTATAATTATACAGCAAACTTTTTTCACAAGAGGTGAACATTTTTGAAAAACACAATTAAGATCGCTATTCTCGGTTACGGCAACCTTGGCAGAGGCACCGAGCTTGCACTAAGAGCCTGCCCCGACATGGAGCTTGTGGCTTTCTTCACAAGAAGAGATCCTTCCGCACTCAAAACTCTTACCCCCGCTGTCCCCGTATATTCGGTGGATAAGCTCATGGAAATGAAAGACAAAATAGACGTTTTGATACTCTGCGGCGGAAGTGCAAAGGATCTTCCCTACCAAAGCCCGATGTACGCAGAGCATTTCAACATAGTTGACAGCTTTGATACTCATGCAAAAATACCCGAGCATTTTGCAAATTGCGATGAGAACGCAAAAAAAGGCGGCAAAGTCGCCATTATTTCCGCAGGATGGGATCCCGGCGTTTTCAGCCTTATGAGAATGCTTGGCGGAGCTATACTTCCCGCAGGTAATGATTATACCTTCTGGGGAAAGGGCGTCAGCCAAGGGCATTCCGATGCAATCAGAAGAATTGATGGCGTTCTTGATGCAAAGCAATATACCATTCCCGTACCCGAAGCACTTGAAAGAGTAAGAAGCGGCGAAAACCCCGAGCTTACCACAAGAGAAAAGCATATAAGAGAATGCTTTGTTGTTGCAGATAAAGGAGCAGATAAAGCTCGTATTGAAAACGAGATAAAAACCATGCCCAACTATTTTGCCGACTATGATACTATCGTTCATTTCATAAGTGCAGAAGAGCTGAAAAGAGATCACAGCGGTATTCCCCACGGCGGTTTTGTTATGCGAAGCGGCAGCACAGGCGAAAATGGAGAAACCGCACATATGATGGAATTTTCATTACGTCTCGGCTCAAATCCCGAGTTTACATCAAGTGTTCTGGTCTGCTTCGCAAGAGCTGCTTACAGAATGAACAATGAAGGATTTGTCGGAGCCAAAACGATATTTGATATTCCGCCGGCATACTATTCCCCAAGAACTTCAGAGGAGCTTCGAGAAAAACTTTTATAAAAATATTAAAAACAGTTCAGCAATAATGATATACACCCCAAAAGTGTTAAACTTTTGGGGTGTAATCATATGAGCAAAGCAGTTCTTTTACTTGAAATTCGTACAAATTGTACCTCTAAAACTCTCCGTACGTCAAGCGTAGAGTATTTAGATGAACCAAAATATTGACAAATCATACCGTTTACTGTATAATTTACGGGAAAACTTAAATTTCAACGAATAAGCAGAAAGGTCTCGAAATGAAAAAAATTGGCTTGATTTTAATTTTGTGTGCGATGTTGCTATTTTCGGGCTGCAATGGAAATACGCTCTCCCATACAGCGTCAAATATTGCAGATGATGACAAAACAACAAATGAGAATGCAATTATTTTTCCGGATGTTGGGGAGATTCACTGGGCTTATGAGGAGATTTCTTACTGGGCAAAGATCGGTGTTTTCAACGGATATAAAGAGGGTTACTTCTATCCTGAACAAGATATTACCCGTGCAGAAGTTGCAAAAATCATTGCGCTTGCATTCAATTTACAAGGGGATGTGAACGAGAATCAAACTTTTCAAGATGTTCCAACAGATCATTGGGCTCATCCATACGTGGAACTTTGTACAGTTAACGGAATTTTTCAAGGCTACAATGAAAATACATTCGCTCCCGGACAACCAATGTCTCGTAATGAAGCTGTAACCGTATTGTATCGAACCAAAAAAATCCATGCCGAAAATCCGAGGGACGCATTGTTGAATATGTCCGATTGGTATTCAGTTCCGGCATGGGCGATTCATGCCATGGGAGCAATGATAGAACAAGGGCTTATAAAAGGATATCCAAACGGAACAATTCAATCCGGCTCAAAAATAACTCGCAGTGAATTTGCAGCATTGCTGTATCGTGTTGAAATGTACAAAGATGCAAGCAAAGAAGATGAAAATAAAATAATTGAAAATATCCTATGTGGAGAAGCGGGCACAATTACAAAGGTACAGGTGCACAACAAGGAAAATTGGCTGTTCCTTCCCGCAGGAGCAGATTTAACAAAAATAAATATGAGCATTCAATTTCGGGATGGCATGGAATGTCACTATGTATGGAGTGGCAATTTAGGCGAAACCGAAAGCATGTCATTTGATTTAACAAAGCTTGCCGCCATCGAAAGCGACGGATCATACACCTTAACTATTCGTGCAAGCACCGATTCATACAAAGAAGAAAAGATAATTCGAGTTTTACAGTCTTCTAATGTTGATGCAGTCTTTCTCACAAGTAAAGATGAAAAAAATAGGGGTATGTCCTATGTAGATAGCGCAAAAGGCAATTCAATCAAAGGCGAAATGACATATTTGAATGCAGACGGAACCGTAGTATATCAAGGTTCACTTTCTCAGATAAAGAGCCGTGGCAATTCAACATTTGTGTATTACCCAAAAAAATCATATCAAATAAAGCTGGATACTAAAACGGATCTGCTCGGAGTAGGTGAAAATGTAAAAACCTGGGTATTGTTGGCAAATTTCGGTGATCCTACCCAAATGCGTGATAAATTGTGCAAAGATTTATCATTGGATCTTCAAATAGAGGGCACACCGAACTGCAATTGGGTTGACCTCTACTTTGACGGAATATCTCTTGGCACATATCTGATTTCAGAAAAGGTTGATGTGGGTGAAGAGGGCTTGAATATTACAGAACTTGAAAAATTGTATGAAAATGTTAATGTGAATTACGGTAATAACTCAGCAATATCCTCCGATTTCAACCGCTACGGAAATATCTTCTACTACATATCGGATTTAAATGACCCCGATGATATCTCAGACGGCTACGTGCTGGAGCTGAATTATCAAAAAGGCGATGAAAACTGTTGGTTCTTGACAAAGAAAAATTTTGCTTTAAATGTTAAGATTCCCGAAAATCTATCCAGACAAGCGATGATGTATATAAGCGAATTTTATCAGCAATTTGAAGATGCCGTCTACAGCGAAAACGGAATAAACCCGGAAAACGGAAAATCCTTTGATGAATACTGCGATCTTACATCACTTGTTAAAATCTACATGGTCTATATGTTCAGTAATAATCAAGATGCTTACGTTCAATCCACCTTCTTCTATCTCAAAGACGGTAAGCTTTATGCCGGCCCTATCTGGGACAGCGATCAATCCTTTGGAATCGGATGGAAAACAGATGTGGCAGCAGATGCTCCTTTGAAATGGAGCTATTTGATCGAAGGATTGGAACAAATCCCGGCTTTTCAAACCGCCGTTAAGGAATATTACAATACTGTTTTCCGATCCGTTGCATTGGAATATATTGAGAAACAAGTATATGAATATTCAGCTTTTCTTAAAGGAACAGAGCGCATAAATCATATAATATGGCCTATCTATTACAGATGGTCGGGATTGGGCAAAGCATACGAAAATGAATTTAATTACAGCAAAATTGTCGATTCAATGTGCGAATGGATGCGTCAGCGAATTGAATATATGGACATTAGGTTTAGTTGATCAGTCATACGATCCTGCGTTTTTTGTATCGCTAATTTTCATTTTCGTTTTTTGTATATCATCCTTTAAAAATCTTGAATCGGAAAGCTCCGGCGCATTAATATCATAGCCGCGGCTTTTCATTATTCTGCATTTGAAATCAACAAGCTCCTTCGGAACGAAAAGTCGGCTTGCGATATGGAAAAATGAGCTGTTTTTATTTTCAATTATATCTTCATCACCAATAAGCAGCTCTGCGGCAAAGAGATTAGCCTCATATTCCGTGGGCGTAGTGGAATCAAAAAGGCTTGTTTCATGAAAAGCATGATGCGAAACCAACCTATCATGAAGAACAGCATGACCAAGCTCATGAGCGCAAAGCACCTTTTTCAGATTATCGTCGGCAGAAGAATTTATAACTATATTTTTTATCCTTGACTGACAAAAATAATAAGCCTTTATACTTCCAAGCTCATGATATCTTATTCTGATATCGAGTTCTTCGCAAATTTTGAACGGATCACGGCTTGACGCACGGCAAGTCAGCTCATGGACAGCCGCAACAATACGATTTGTCGCTGCCATTAGTCCTTCTTCCTTCTGCTTTTTCTTTGCCTCGGTGCAAATTTTGCCCGTGCCTCTTCCTTGGAATCGAGATAGACCTCCATTATGGAGCGGAAAAACAGATCCTTTGCCTCCTCGTCCAGCTCGCCGCCTGCAAAAAGCGCAGACGCTCTCGTCAAAACCTCGCTTGCCTCCTTCGCTCCTTTTATTCCGTACTCATTCTTTACGTTTGCAAGGAAAATATCATTATCGATATCCTTTTCCCTATCGTCCTCATCCTCATCCATGAGGTATCCGACCGAAACACACAGTGCCTCGGCTATCTTTTTTACATTTCCCATTCTCGGCATCGTTCCCATTTGCTCGTATGTATAAAGAGACCTCTCCGAAATGCCCGTTTTTTCCGCAAGCTCTGTTTGCGAAAGGGCGAGAGCTATGCGTGCTTGCCTTACTTTCTCACCGAATGTCATAAAATTCCCCCAACAAACTTCCGATTATCTATTGACAAACTTCCGATTTGCGTGTATAATGATTATACTGCAAATAACTTCCGATTAACATTTTACCACGGAAGTTTAATTTTGTCAAGTATTTTTCGGAAGGAGCTTTGATTATGGAGCGAACGATACTTCATTGTGACCTCAATAATTTCTATGCAAGCTGCGAATGTATGCTCGATCCTTCTATAAAGGACAAGCCTGTTGCCGTTTGCGGAAGTGTGGAGGAAAGGCACGGAATAGTGCTTGCAAAAAATTATCACGCCAAGAGATACGGCATAGAAACGGCTGAAACGGTATGGAGCGCACTTGCAAAATGTCCCGATCTTGTCATTATTGAACCGCATTTTGAGCTATACGTTAAATATTCAAAGATCGTAAAAAGGATATATTCGGATTATACAGATAGGGTCGAGCCATTCGGGCTTGATGAATGTTGGCTTGACATAAGCGGAAAAGGCATGGACGATCAAAAGGGCTTTCTTATAGCAAATGAGATAAAGGACAGGGTCAAAAAAGAAACCGGGCTTACCATTTCGGTTGGGGTATCCTTCAACAAGGTTTTTGCAAAGCTGGGAAGCGATATGAAAAAACCGGATGCGGTAACGGTCATAACAAAAGAAAGCTTTAAAGAAAAGATATGGACAATTCCTGCTTCAGCTCTTCTCGGGGTTGGAAGAAGCACAAGAAAAATCCTTGAAAAATACAATATAAACACCATCGGGGATATGGCAGCGATGCCAAAGAGCTTTTTCGAATCCAAAATGGGCAAAAACGGTGCAAGACTCTGGGAAAATGCAAACGGGAATGATCCTTCCCCCGTTATCGAAACCGACTGTTATATTCCCGCAAAATCCGTCGGTCACGGAACAACCACACGAAAAGATCTGACAACGGCGGAGGATGTTTGGACTACCATGCTTCTTCTCACCCAGGATATAGGCTACAGTCTGAGAATAAACAAACAAAAGGCATACGGTGTTGCGGTAAATATCAGAGACTGCAAACTATCCGCAAGGCAATGGCAATGCAGACTTCCCGTCCCCACAGGAAGCTCAATAAATCTGGCAAAAGCCGCATTTTCGCTTTTCAAAAGCTCCTACGGATGGGAAAATCCGCTGAGATCGGTCACCGTCACCGCCATAAATCTTGTTTCAGCCTCAATGCCAACTCAGCTTAATATCTTTGATGACAACAGAAAATTCGAGCGTATAGAACGCCTTGAGGAATGTGCTTATGAGGTAAGAGACCGGTTTGGGATGGATTCACTCGTTCCCGCTGCGCTTCTGGGACTTGAAGGGCTCACCGAAAAAACAAGCTTTTGCCGCAGCGGGTGGTAGTTTTTAGGGGACTTCTAAATACTACTTGCAAAAATTTGCTATTCGGTTTATAATAATATCCGAAAATAAAAATACGGAGAAACCATATGAATATCAAAAAATGGATAGCAAAAAATACAGAGTCGCTTCGGGGTAAAAAAATAGCGATTTCGGGGTCAACAGGCGGCATCGGCAAAGAGCTTTGCAGATATCTCCTGATGCTCGAAGCCTCACTTGTTTTGATCGACAGAAATCCGAAAAAGTCAGACGAGCTTACAAAAATTCTCAAAACGGAAACACCGAATTCCAAAATAGAACAAATAACAGCAGATTTGGAGGACATAAATTCCATAAAGTCTGTTTGCGACCGTCTTAAAGATATGGAAATATACGGTCTCATACTCAATGCCGGAGCTTACAGCATTCCGAGACATAAATGCTCCACCGGATATGATAACGTATTTCAGATAAACTTCGTATCACCCTATTATATGGCTCGCAGACTCGGCGGACATATTCAAAAAATCGTTGCGGTGGGCAGCATTGCACATAATTATTCTCATATAAAAGAGGACGATATCGATTTTTCGGGAACAAAAAAAGCAAGCCTAGTCTATGGAAATGCAAAAAGATATCTTATTTATTCCCTTCTCGGTGCTTTCAAAAGCAGCCCCCAAAAGCTTGCGATCACTCACCCCGGAATAACCTTTACGGGAATTACAAATCACTATCCCAAGCATATTTTTGCAATTATAAAGCACCCAATGAAAGTGATATTTATGAAACCCAAGGTTGCTTGCCTCAGTATTCTTCTTGGTCTTTTTGAGCACACCGAAAAATCAAGCTGGATAGGTCCGGAGATATTTGATATATGGGGAAAACCAAAAAAGAAGCCGCTTAAGACGGCTTCTGAAACAGAACAAAAATTCATATGCGATACTGCGGAAAAAATATATAGAGAATTATGAAATACAAGAATATAAAAAGCGGAATTTTCATCTCAAGACCAAACCGTTTTATTGCGAAAGTCCTTGTGAATGATGCCGAGGAAACAGTCCATGTAAAAAACACGGGAAGATGCAAAGAGCTTCTTACATATGGAGCTACGGTTTATCTTGAAGAATCCGAAAAACCAAACAGAAAAACAAAATTCGACCTCATTGCAACAGAAAAAATATGCCCTAACGGCAAAAAAACACTTATAAATATGGATTCTGTTGCCCCAAATGAAGCCGCATATGAATGGATAAAGGAAAGCGGTATTTTTAGCGTCAATGCAACAGTAAAAAGAGAGGTATTTTTCGGAGAATCACGCTTTGACCTATATGTTTGCGACGGTAAAAGGCATGCTTTTATCGAGGTCAAGGGTGTGACGCTTGAAAAAGACGGAAAAGCAATGTTCCCCGATGCCCCCACAGAGAGAGGCATAAAGCATTTAAGCTCACTTGCGAGGAGTATTTCAGAGGGATATGAAGCTTATGTGCTGTTTGTCATACAGATGAAGGGTGCAAAAACATTTGAGCCAAACGATGCCATGCACAAAGCATTTGGCGACGCCTTGCGGCAAGCAAAAGAATCCGGAGTTAAAATTCTGGCAAGAGACTGCATCATAACGCCAAATTCAATGACAATCGCTGAAGAAGTCGAGGTTATACTATGATAATTTTTCCTCGCTAAAAAATGCATCTGCTTCTTCCCTGCTCTTAAATATGACGACCTTCTGCCATCTTTATATTTATTGATCAAAGCGTATATTGCAGGAAGATTTTTTTCGGAAAAATCCTCAATTTCTTTTTTTAGACCCGGATCAAGTTCGGTATCTATCCACGGCATATCGCAGTGCGCCTTTCCAAGATGCGAAATTGCCCCATCAAGGCAGACATGGACAGGCAGATCAAATAGAAATACAGTATCACAAGCCAAAATCCGTCTCTCTATAGTCCGACTGTAATTTCCGTCTATTATCCGGGAATCAAGTGCAAGTATTTCACCGAGACGAACACCATATTCTTCTCTTGAAATATGGGTTCTGTCAGGCTTGTGCCAAATTGCATCAAGATAAAACAGCGGCAAACCGATCTTATTCCGTAGTCTTTCAGCAAATGTGGTTTTTCCGGGGCAGCCTATATTATGATCTTTTTCATTTATTATTCATCCCATCTACAGTCTCGCATGGCTTTGCCGTCATTTCCACCCACGCAGGACGGAATCCGCTCCTTATTGCATTGCGAACCGATTTCACATTACTCCAAGCAGCACAGTAGAACGGCACCTTTCCGAGATTCAAAATCTCCATCGCAAGTCTGCTTGTAAGAGCCGAGGCAATTCCCTGCCTGCGGTATTCCGGAAGCACGTCAATTCCTATCTGCCACATGGTATCGCAATCTGCAGAACAGCCGGCAAGCCCCACAAGCTTGTCACAGTCGTATGCACCAACGCCAAGCACGTCGAGGTGCTTTCTCTCGTGGCAGAGAGCATTCGACCACTGTGGCAGATAAAGGTCTGCAAAATCATCCTGTCTCAAAATTTGAAGCTCATACGGGCAATCGTGCGGGCGCAATGCATTCACATCAGGCAAAAAATACTCCGCCATAAAGCAGATCTTCTGTCCTTTTTCCATAAGAAGATCGTTTAGCACGTGCAAATGCGGAGTTTCAAAAAGATGCTCTACTGGATATGAATTTATATATTTTTCGGTGATCTCGAAAAATTCCGGCAACACCGATGCCACAACATTATTTCCGTAAGACACAAGCTGACAGGAAAACGGCAGCTTCAAATACCGCCTTGCACCCTCGCTTGCCTGCGAGAGAACGACCACGTTCTCGCTCTTTTCAAAATCACTCACATTGGCGCAAAGATCTGTGGCTGATTGCTCCATTGCGATTTTTAAAAAATCTTCTTTAGTCATCATTATCTCCTTTGCGGAGTGTAATTAACACATAGACATTATACAACCTTTTTTAACAAATTGCAATACATATCAAGCATATTTGAAACATACATAATTCACCGTTCATCTGAATATACTATTCTATAAAACATTTAGCAGGTGATATTATGAAAAGATCAATAGGACTTTGGCAACTGATGGGCTTTGGGGCAACATCGCTTGGTGGAACACTTCTACATTTCCTATACGATTGGACGGGTAAGGCGGCTTTTGTTGCGCCCTTTTCCGGTGTGAACGAATCCACATGGGAGCATATGAAGCTGCTCTTTTGGTCCATGTTCATCTTCGCTGTCGTACAAAGCTTTTTCTTCAAGGACAGAGAAGGTTTTTGGTGTGTCAAAATAAAAGGAATACTTCTTGGACTTGCACTTATCCCTATCATCTTCTATACCTATAACGGCGTTATCGGACGCTCTCCCGATTGGATCAACATTGCAATTTTCTTTATTTCCGCTGCAGCCTCATATATATATGAAACACGGCAATTTAACAAAGGCAACACAGTTTGCAAAAATCCAAGGCTTGCCATTTCCATCCTCTGCGTGATCGGATTTTTATTTGCACTATTTACCTTCATGACGCCCGAAATAGGCATTTTTAGAGATCCTCTTACCGGAACTTACGGAATTTAATTATAATTTTTTCTATAAAATTCTTTACTTTTCCCATGTTTTATGATATAATGACTCAAATCAAATAATTGGTCACCGGAGGCGGAGCACCGTAGAGCTCATGAGCGGGATCAAGTGTCCGAGTGAGCTCGGGTTATTGTGTATACAATAGCCCGAGCTATATTTTTTGTTGGAAGTATTTATGAAAAACACAGAAGTTAAACTTATTCCACTTACATCAGATGACCGTGAGCAATTTATTCTTGACAATCAATGGGTATTCAAATACGGTGCGTGGCTGGCGATCGAAGTGCTTCATCCCGAAACTGTGATCCGGAAGACCTGTACTCAGTATTTTGAAAAACGCAACATACATTTTTGTATCAACAAATGCGGATTTAAGATTGATCAGTTTTGGTGCGAGTATTTTCATCCCGAACACGAAACGCCTGATAAAGACAACCGCACCCCCGACGAGGGACCGGATGAGATGTTCCGCTTCGTGAAGGTGTTGAGATGTGAAAAGTCGATGGAGATTCTCATCAGCTGTTTTTGATTCAATTGCATTTTCCGCACTCTGAGCATCCGTTGCAGATGGGCTTTGAGCCACATTTGCTGCAATTTTTACCGTAGTACGGAACGTAAAGTTCTTTTTCGGGAATTGGTAGCCCCATGCGGTCTGTGAGCTTCCATTCAATGGGCTTTCCTTTGAAATACATCCCCGATTTATGCGCCATTTCGGCTTGAACAGTTTTTTTCGGAATATGATACCGCTTGCCGTCCTTGATAAACACAGTTCCCGTTTCAATAAAGCAGAAGGTAACATTATGTAAAACGCATTCGGAGCGTAAGTTCTTCACCCAATCAAAATTGCACGGTCTTGCTCCGTCATAGTTCTCACCGCCGCAGATGACCTGCTCTATCTGACCGTCAGAGAGATATTTTTCAATGCTGACCTCACCGATAAAGGGTGCGCACATAATGCCTTTATGCTTAAACGGCAATTCAAGGAGAAGCGGTATTCTCTCGTCTGCTCTTTTTTGATTTTCGCAGGTAACATTGAAAAAAACATTGTCCCATCCGTCTCCCCAATCCTTTGGCAAATGCTCACGAACTCGCTCCGGACGTTTCGTAAGCAGAAAAAATTTCACATCGGGACGCTGCCACATTATCTCCCATGCGTCATCACGCCAAAGATCTGCTTCCTCAAGGAAAAAATCGGAGGTCATACAAACCCGGAGCATTTCTCCGCTTTTAATTTTATGTCTACCGTTGCGTGATTTTGACAGCGGATAGTTAAACGAGCTTGTTTTGGTAACAAGTGAGCTGTCGCCATTATTATGTACTCGGTCAAGAAAATACATATAGCAATTCTCACAGCCCTCGGAGCATTTTACGCACCCGTGCCACGGATTCCATATATCGTGCATAGTTACCTCCGGTTCTTTATCGGCAAAAATTAGTGTTACTATATTATATCATATTTGGTCTGACACT
>CAYPKQ010000074.1:0-11343 GCA_964411355.1 uncultured Lachnospiraceae bacterium | reverse complement strand
GGATTTTTCATTTTAAACAGTAATTGGTCGAACAGGCGAAGGGGTTTTTTTGTAGGGGACGGCGACCTCGACGTCCATCAAAAGGCAAGGGATAATCGGTAATTTAAAATGATAAATGGGACGTCGAGGTCGCCGTCCCCTACAGATCATCTCATTTTTTTATTCGGTGTCCTACAGTTCGACAAATTCCTATTTTTTCAAACTCCTGCTCCATTGAAAGGAAACAAAAATATGATAATTTATCCCGCAATAGATTTATACGACGGAAAAGCGGTACGCCTTTTTAAAGGCGATTACAACCAAATGACGGTATATAGCGATAATCCCGCAGAGTTTGCCCTTGATTTTGCTAAAAAGGGGGCAACTCATATACATCTTGTTGACCTTGAGGGCGCAAGAGACGGAACTACTCCGAATCTCGGTGTTATAAGGAGCATCACCGAAAAAAACGAGCTTTTTACCGAGGTCGGCGGCGGAATACGCAGTATGGAGACTGTTGAAAAATATCTCGCTGCAGGCGTTGACAGGGTCATTCTCGGCACGGCGGCGGTAAAGGACAGGACATTTTTGCTTGAGGCTCTCGCAAAATACGACGAAAAAATTGCGGTTGGAATAGACATAAAGGACGGAAAGGTTGCAATTAAGGGCTGGACAGAAAAAACAGATATAACAGCCGAGGAATTTTGCGCCGATATGGAAAATATCGGTGTTAAGACCGTTATCTGCACCGACATTTCAAAGGATGGAGCAATGCAAGGCGCTAATCACGGTCTTTACAAAGCTCTTTCCGAAAAATTCAAGATGAATTTCATAGCCTCGGGCGGCGTTTCATCAATTGAGGATGTAAAAAAGCTTACCGAGCAGAATATGCACGGTGCCATTATCGGCAAAGCATATTATGTTGGCACCATTGACCTTGTAGAGGCGATAGAGGTAGCAAGAAAGTAATAGGTGAATGATTATGAAAACACAGATATCCTTCGATTAAAAAAAACGAAAATGAAAGATAAAGCCGCTTCACGGAGTAAACAATTCTCCCGTGGTACTTAATGACAAGATACCCTCATTTACCGATGCGGGTATCCCATATATGCGGACTTATGACAGCGCAGGTCAATACGGCGGCGCACACTATATCGATATCCCGAATATTTTCCCGAATTTCGATGCAGATGAAACTCTGCCCGAGTCATATGACTTTGCTTTTACAGACGCATATCTCAGCAGCGTGGTATAAATTCGGGAACAAAGATATTTTACCGTCTCGGTGTGACAATTGAAAACGATTGGAAGATAAAGGCATATAACATCAATCCCCCGTCGGATTTTGGAAAATGGGCGCACATTTGCGAGCACGTTATAAGACATTATAATGAAGGCCGGGCAAATGGCTATCACTTTGGCACTGAATATTGGGAGATATGGAACGAGCCCGAAAATTCTCCGATGTGGACAGGCACAAGAGAGCAGTTTTATTCTCTATATTCGGTGGCGGCAAACCATCTTAAAAAATGCTTTCCCAGTATAAAGGCCGGCGGCTATGCCGGTTGTGGTTTTTATTATGTTACAGGTACTATTACCGATGATTTTTACAAGAGCTTCATCAGCTTTTTTGATGAATTTCTTGACTATATCAAGACTCCCGAAACTGCCGCTCCTCTCGATTTCTATTCATGGCATATCTATACTCTCGATGCTTCTCTTGTGGCAAAGCACGCAGAATATGTGAGAAAAAAGCTTGATGAAAAGGGCTTTGCCGAAACCGAGCATTTTCTAAACGAATGGAACAGAATGGAGGGCGGTGCTCCCGAAATTTTTGAGGAAATGAAGGAGAATAAGGGTGCTTCGTTCTGCGCTCATGTGATGAATATCATGCAAAAAAGCAGCATAGATAAGGCTATGTACTATGATGCTTACCCCATGCGCCGCTATTGCGGTCTTTATACCTTCCCCGCCTATCGTCTGACAAAGACCGATTATTCCTTCTATGCTTTCAACCGTCTCTATCGGCTTTGCGGCTGTGTTGGAACAGAAATATTTGACGGGACAAACATAAGCGGATGTGCCGCAAGCAACAGTAAAGATCATGCAATTCTTCTTGCAAACTACGGTGAAAAAGAAGTGACGATATCTCTCGATATTGAAGGTATCGAAAAGGGCTGCCGCTTTGATTCCTACCGCATTGATGAAAAGCATTGCTTTGAGAAGTGCGCCGAGATGGATATTGGCGAAAGGTGCGATATTCTTCTTCCGCCCTATTCCGTAGTCTTGCTTGAACATATAGATTGACCAAATAAAAGGAGTTCCGCCCGGCGGATATTGAAAAAAGAAAAAATGATAACAAAAAGAATAATCCCATGCCTTGATGTTAAAAACGGAAGGGTGGTTAAGGGAGTTAATTTTGAGGGGCTTGGCGATGTTGCCTCGCCCGTTGAGCTTGCAAAATATTATAGCGATTGCGGCGCAGACGAGCTGGTTTTTTATGATATCACAGCTTCTGCCGAGGGTCGACAGCTCTTTACCGATATTCTATGCGAGCTTGCAAAATCGGTATTTATCCCCCTCACCGTCGGCGGCGGCATTAACACCCTTGAGGATTTTGACAGAGTCCTCAAATGCGGTGCAGATAAGGTCAGCGTAAATTCGGGCGCAATAAAAAACCCCGCACTTATTGGCGAGGCGGCAAAGAGATATGGCGATCAATGCGTCGTTCTTTCGGCTGATATCAAACGTGTTGACGGAGTTTTCCGTGTTTTTGCCAAGGGCGGAAGAGAAAATACGGGAATGGAAGCCATAGAATGGATTCGCCGCGGAGTCGATAGCGGAGCAGGCGAAATAGTAGTCAATTCCATAGACACCGACGGTGTTAAAGGCGGATTTGATATCGAAATGCTGCGAGCTGTTTCGGATGCGATAAATGTACCCGTCATAGCTTCGGGCGGTGCGGGCTGTATAGACCATTTCACCGAGTTATTCAAAGCTCTTCCAAAGGTCGATGCGGGACTTGCGGCTTCGATCTTCCACTTTGGAGAGGTGAAGATCGAGGATCTAAAAAAAGAACTTAAAAATAACGGTATTCCCATGAGAATATAATTACGAAGAGAGGAACAGGTTTTAAAGATGATAGATATAGAAAAGCTGAAATTTGATGAAAAGGGGCTCATTCCCGCCATCATTGTTGATTCTGTTACAAAAAAGGTGCTCACTCTTGCATATATGAATAGAGAAAGCCTTGAAATTTCAATGAAAAGGGGGCTGACCTGCTTCTGGAGCCGTTCAAGACAGGAGCTTTGGCTCAAAGGAGAGACAAGCGGAAACTACCAGCATATCGTTTCAATTACCGCAGACTGCGATTATGATGCGCTTACTGTCGTGGTTGAGCCTGACGGACCCGCTTGCCATAAGGGAACCTTCTCCTGCTTCGAAAATCCCGTATGGCAGAGTGAGGAAAGGCATGAATTTTCTCTCGAATCCCTCATGGGACTTCTTGAGGGCAGAAAAAAGGATAAGCCCGAGGGGTCTTATACCACATACCTTTTCCAGAAGGGTGTTGACAAGATACTCAAAAAGGTCGGTGAGGAATGTACCGAGGTCATCATTGCCGCAAAGGCAGAGGACAGAGCGGAAACTATATATGAAATTGCCGATCTTGCCTATCACGTTATGGTGCTCATGACGGAGCAGGGAATCTCTCTTGAGGATATCCACCGCGAGCTTGCTTCCCGCCATATTATCGACCACAAGGTAAAGCAGGAGAAGATGACAAAATGAATTTCACAGCAAAAAAAAGCGATTTTCATACCCACACAAATTATTGCGACGGAAAAAACACCCCCGAGGAGATGATACTCTCCGCCCTTGAAAAAGGGCTCGAGGAATACGGCTTTTCCGAGCACGGATATACCGCTTTTGACCTTCGCTATTGCCTGACGCTTGAAAAAACCGACCTTTACAAAAAGGAGATACTCTCTCTAAAAGAAAAATATAAAGACAAGATCAAAGTTCATCTCGGAATCGAGCTTGATGCATATTCCGACCATGATACAAGCGATTATGAATACGTTATCGGCTCTTGCCACTATGTGACAAAGGACGGCGTTTATCGTGCCATTGACGAAAAGCCTTATGAGATCGAAGCCATCTGCCGTGAATGGTACGGCGGAGATTATTATGCTCTTGCCGAGGATTATTATAAGGGCGTTGCCCGCCTATCAGAAAAGAATATAAGCATTGTGGGGCATCTTGATCTGATAACGAAATTCAACGAAGGCGATAAGCTGTTTGATACCAAAAATCCGCGCTATCTTGAGGCGGCAAAGGCTGCTATCGACGCACTTTTGCCTCTGGGAGTGCCGTTTGAAATAAATACCGGTGCAATTTCAAGAGGCTACAGAACCGAGCCTTATCCGGCAAAGGAGCTTATCAAATACATAAAGGAAAATGGCGGCTCTCTGGTGCTTAACAGCGATACTCATGCAAAGGAGAATATTTCCTTTCAGTTTGATAAGTGGAAGCATCTCCTTTGAATTACAAATGGAGATTCACCGCCAATACTACTGAGGCACTGCCTATGTAAAGGAGAAAAATGAAGAAAATTACTGTTCTCGGCGCAGGCACATGGGGATGTGCCCTTGCCGCAATGCTGAAAAAAGAAAACGGTCATGATATATGGATTTGGTCTGCGTTTCCCGAGGAGCTTTGTGCTCTCGCACAGAGCAAAAAGCATCCAAATCTTGAAGGAATGGAGTTTCCCGACGGGATAAATTTGGAAGCGGATATTACTACCGCTTGCAAAGGCGCAGATTTTATAATATTTGCAGTGCCCTCGCCCTATGTAAGAGAAACCGCAAAAAAAATAGCTTCTGTAATTTCGGATAAAACCATAATAGTTGATGTTGCAAAGGGACTTGAAAAGGGCTCGGGAATGACGCTTTGCCAGGTCATAGAGGATGAAATAGGTGCCGAAAACGGCGGAATCGTTGCGCTTTCGGGACCTACTCACGCAGAGGAGGTTGCTCTCGGAATGCCCACTGCGATCGTTGCCGCATCCGAGCGAAAAGAAGCGGCAGAGGAGGTTCAAAGGGAATTTTCGGGCAGCTTTTTCAGAGTTTATACAAATTCCGATGTTAAAGGCATCGAAATTTGCGGTGCTATGAAGAATATCATTGCTATCTGTGCGGGAATTTCCACAGGTCTCGGCTACGGAGACAATGCAAGAGCCGCAATCGTCACAAGAGGCATGGCAGAGATTACAAGACTTGGAGTTGCAATGGGCTGCTCGGGCAGAACCTTTGAAAGTCTTGCAGGAATCGGTGATCTTGTGGTCACTTGCATGAGTCGTCATAGCCGAAATCACAGAGCAGGAGTCCTTATCGGCAAAGGATACAGCGCAGAAGAAGCAAAAAATGAGGTCGGAATGGCTGTTGAGGGACTTAACGCACTTCCCGCCGCCCTTGAGCTTTCTGAACGCCTCGGAGTTGAGCTTCCTTTCTGCCAAACACTGAATGATGTCATCTTAGGCAAGCTCGATGTAAAAGAAGCAGTAAATTCACTGATGCTTCGCTCTCTCAAGCCGGAAATATGAATACTTGTCTGCAGGTTATATTTTAAAAATCCACAAGCTGAAAAAATAGGAGCTGATGACTCAGCTCCTATTTTTTATTTCAAATCAAATCCCATTGGCAAAAGAGAAGAAAGAGAATGTCTTTCCGTTCCGCTTTCAACATTTCCGAGTACCACGGGAAGGTTGCCGGGGCAAAATTCGCTCATCACCTGCCTGCAAACTCCGCAGGGAGTACAAATTTTATCGGGTTTTTCTCCTTCCTTGCCTCCGCAGACCGCAATTTTTACAAAATCATGCGTACCTTTCGCTATTGCGGAAAAAATAGCCGTCCTCTCGGCACAGACCGTCGGTGAAAAAGATGCATTTTCAATATTGCATCCGAGATACACCTCACCGCTATCCGTTAAAAGTGCGGCGCCTACAGAGAAGCCCGAATATGGACAATATGCGTTTTCCCTTGCTTTTTCCGCATATTTCATAAGCTCGTTATCGGAAATCACAAAAAAATTTTCACCCTCGCAGGAGTATTTCACGCTAAAAGCATCACTTACAGTCCTTGCAACATCCGAGAACTGTCCTCTTGTGCCAAGCTCTCTCGGCTCGATTCCCTTTCCATAGACAAGAAGAGGCACGTATTCGCGGGTGTGATCGGTGCTGATATCACCGGGATCGCATCCGTGGTCGGCAGTTATTATCAGCATATCATCCTCTCTGAGCTTCTGCAAAAATTCGGGCAAAAATGCATCAAATACATTCAGTGCCTCTGCATAGCCCGTTGCATCGTTTCTATGACCGTAAACAGAATCAAAATCCACAAGATTTATAAAGCAAAGTCCGTCAAAATCCCACTCTGCAAGCTCCAGAGCTTTTTCCATTCCTTCGCAGTTTCCGTGAGTGATGAATTTTTCACTTATTCCACTGCCCGCAAAAATATCGGATATCTTTCCCACTGCAAGAACATCCTTGCCGCTCTCCGCCAGCGCATCAAGCATCGTTTTTCCCCATGGGGCAAGACTGAAATCACGTCGGTTTGCAGTTCTTTTGAAGCTACCCGCTTCCCCTATAAATGGTCTTGCTATAACTCTGCCAACAGAATGTTCACCCGAAAGAATATTTCTTGCCATGCGGCAATATTCATATAGTTTTTCGGTCGTGACTATATCCTCGTGGGCGGCGATCTGAAAAACGCTGTCCGCAGAAGTATAAACTATAAGATCTCCCGTTCTCAAATGCTCCTCGCCGTAGTCGCGAATAACATCCGTTCCCGAATACGGCTTGTTGCAAAGTACCTTCCTTCCCGTCTGCGCTTCAAATGCATCGATCACCTCATCGGGAAAGCCATTGGGATAGGTCGGCAAAGGACTATCCGAAATAAGTCCCGCAATTTCCCAGTGACCGATGGTGGTGTCCTTTCCGTTTGATCTTTCAGACATTCTTCCGTATGCGGCAGAAGGCGTTTCAGCTTTGCCAAGATATGAAATTCCCTCTATATTTCCAAGCCCCATCGAAATGAGGTTTGGAATATTCAGCTTACCGCTCTTATAAAGACTTCCGAGAGTTGATGCCCCTTCGTCGCCAAAAGCGGCAGAATCGGGGCACTCCCCTGCGCCAAGACTATCAAGAATTATCAGAAAAACTCTCTTGAATTTTTTTATCATTGTGAATATCCTTTCCTTGGGGGTATTTCGCCTCTGCGGAGGCGACCGGCGGCGCCGGAGCCACGACCTTTTAAAAAAGGTCGACAAAACTTGAATAAGGGGAATTTTTATGTTGTTTATCTGTTTTCTACTTGAAATTACAGATGATTTCACATAGAAAAAGGGATTCCCAATTATATCCTTTTTGTTTTAAAGGTTTTGGTCAAGCTTTTTTAAAAGCTTGCGCAGTGGAGCGCACAGGCACTCCTCGCCACCGCAGTGGCGAAACCCCTTTATTTGTCGTCCATCTCAACGGCAATGTCAAGGGCGAGGGACATCATGTCGGTGAAGCTGTTTTGACGTGCATCGGAATCGAGAGCTGCACCCGTTACGAGACTGTCGGAGATAGTGCAGATGGCGAGTGCTCTTTTGTCGCAGCGAGCCGCATTCATATAGAGGGCGGCGGCCTCCATTTCAACTGCCATCACTCCCATTTTTGCCCATTTCAAGGTGTCGGAAGCATCGTCATTGTAGAAAGTATCGGAGGAAAGCAGATTTCCAACATGGAAATTGAGACCTCGCTCTTTTGCGCTTTTTACAGCCGCTTCAAGAAGGGTGAAATTGCAGATAGGTGCGAATTTTCCGGGCAGACCGTATTGGTCGGCAAAGCTCGAATTTGTGCAAGCTCCCATGCCGATAACGATATCGCGAACCTTGATATTCTCCTGCATTGCGCCGGCAGAGCCTATGCGCAAAATGTTTTCTACTCCAAAGAAATTAAAAAGCTCATAGCTATAAATTCCAATGGATGGCATACCCATTCCGCTTGCCATAACAGAGACCTTTTTCCCCTTATAAGCTCCAGTATAGCCGTGAATTCCTCTTACATTATTGACGAGAAAAGCATCATCGAGAAAATTTTCCGCAATGAATTTTGCTCGCAATGGATCGCCCGGCATGAGGACTGTTTTTGCAAAATCCTCGGGCTTTGCATTTATATGGGGTGTTGGATAATTTGTACTCATAAAAATTTCTCCTTATCAGTAATCACCGAGCTTTTCGTCTTTGATTATTTTTACGATGGCACTTGTACCAAGTCTTTCAGCACCGAGGGTGATGAAATCCTCTGCGTCGTCAAGGGAACGAATACCGCCCGCCGCTTTTATTTTCAGATGCGGAGCTATATTTGCGGCAAAGAGAGAAACATCCTCTCTCGTTGCGCCGCCGCCCGCAAATCCTGTTGAGGTCTTGATGAAATCCGCACCCGATGCTGAAACGATCTCGCACATTTTCACCTTCTCCTCGTCCGAGAGCACGCAGGTCTCAATTATAACCTTTAAAATCTTGCCCCGACAAGCTTCTCTTATAGCCTTAATTTCTGAGAGAAGCTCATCATATTTCTTTTCTTTTAAAAGACCGATGTTTATAACCATGTCTATCTCGTCTGCACCGTCTCGTGCGGCTTCCTTTGTTTCAAAAACCTTAACAGAGGCGCTGTTATATCCGTTTGGAAAGCCGATGACGGTGCAGATGTTGATTTTTCCGTCCGAATATTCAGCCGCTTTTTTCACAAAGCAGGGCGGAATACATACCGAAGCTGTACCAAAGCGGATTCCGTCGTCGATTATGCCCTTAATATCCTCCCAGGTGGCGTCTCTTGCCAGTAGAGTGTGATCGACTTTTGACAAAAGCTCCTTTATTTTACTGTTCTCCATCTTCGCCCCATCCTTTCGTAACACATATCCATTCCTTTGCGCCCGAAGCCATTTCAAGCTCGTTGGGGGTTAGCTTCACGGCACTGCTTCTTGTGCCCGCCGCAGGATAAATGTGCTCAAAGCGGCGGAGCGATTCGTCAAGATAGACCGACACTCCTTCGGGGAGGGCAAAGGGGCAAACCCCGCCAACGGGGTGACCGAGCAGAGAGTCTACCTCCTCCGGCTTTATCATTACCGCTTTTGTATGAAAAAATCCCTTATATTTTCCGTTGTCTATTCTTGCGTCTCCCGCCATAACTATGATTACGGGTGAGCCGTCTATCATAAAGGACATTGTTTTTGCAATTTCACATTCGTCACATTCGAGAGCTGCCGCAGCCTCGCTGACAGTTGCGCTTGACGCTTCGGGGATTATGATTCTCTCGGCAAGACCGAACGTATCAAGATGAGCTTTAACATTTTCAAGTGACATTTTTAAAATCCTACCTTGTATATGAACTTATATTATAAGTATATCACAAAAAGCGTTCTCCGTCAATGTATTTATTTTTAAATGAAAAGATAACAATTTTATATTGACATATTTTACGCTTTATGATAATATTATAAGGATTGCATAGAATATAACCGAAAGAGAGGTTTTTATATATGGAAGGCTTCAGAGAAATACCTGTACATGAAATAGAAAACGTACAAAAGCTCATCGGCTCGGATTGGATGCTGATAACGGCGGGAAACCTTAAGGAATCCTTTAATACCATGACCGCAAGCTGGGGATGTATGGGCGTTCTTTGGAACAAAAACGTTGCCATTGCTTATATCCGCCCCCAAAGATTCACTTATCTTTTCACCGAGGCAAATTCTCTTATGTCGATGTGCTTTTTTGATGAGGATAAAAAGGACGCTCTGCGTTTTTGTGGTACTCACAGCGGCAGAGATTACGACAAAATCAAAGAAACGGGGCTGACTCCCGTTGAATATGAGGACGGAGCTGTGATCTTTGCCGAGGCAAAGCTGGCACTCGTCTGCCGAAAGCTCTATATTTCGGATATAAAAGAGGAAGGCTTCATTGATAAGAGCCTTCTCTCGAATTATACACAAAAAGATTATCACAGGCAGTATATCTGCGAGATAGTAAAGGTTTTCAAAAAAGATTGAACAAAAAAGGAGAATGAAAATGGCAAAGATACCTTATACCGGAGAAATGGCAATGGAGCTTATCACAAAGCTCTTTAAAGACCCCGAAAAGTACATAGTGGCACAGCAGATGACCGAAAGATATGATGACGGCGGTCATAAGGTCACAAATGAGCTTAAAATGATAAAAGATGCAACGGGCAAGGAGCCTGCAATGCTTGGATTTGACCTTGCGCTTTCTCTGCCGCATTATGATGAAGAGGCAAGAAAGGTGCTTGCGGATGAATTTATTGATTATGCTTCCCGAGGTGGACTTGTTACCTTCTGTGCGCACTTCCGCAGTCCCACAAATCCCGAGCCTTATAACTACAGAGCAGGGTTTGGCGGCGATGAAGAATGGGATGCAATCGTAACCGAGGGAACGGAGATAAATAAATTTTTCAAAAAGGATCTTTGTCAGGTTGCAGATTTTATCAAAGTTCTTGATGATGCGGGTGTTCCCGTGCTCTGGAGACCTCTCCATGAGGTGAACGGCAGTTGGTTCTGGTTCTGCATCGATAAGGCAAAGCCGAGAACGGCTGCGGAGAAGATCGAAGCTCTCTGGAGATACATATATAAGGTCTTTACAGAGGAATACGGTATGAAGCACCTCATTTGGGTATACAGTCCTAACATCGGCTGTAATGACAGTTGTATGTATGCTTATCCCGGTGACGATGTTGTTGATATTGTTGCTCTTGACTGGTATTCAAGCGGAAACTATGAGCTTGGCACATGGGGAAGAAATGATTATAATGCAATGACAGCTACAGGAAAGCCCTTTGCTTTAGGTGAGTTTGGTCCTGCGGGCGATCTTGTCACCAATCTTGATAAGGATCCCGAATATAAGTTTAATTGCCATGATGCTCTCGAGCTTTTCACAAGACTTCATCATGACGGCATCAGCTTTGCATGGGTTCTTCACTGGTCAAGCTGGGCAAAGGTAAAGGTTTCAATGTGGAATATGGGCGGCGGTGACGTTTATATGAATGATCCTTCTGTTGTTGACCTCGAAGGTGCATACAGGTATTTTACAGAGGGTAAGGTGTTCTGAAACAAAATTGATTAAAAAGTAACGAGCCACCACTATATCAACTTGTTGTGGAGTCATTCCGAGCGCAATGAAGCTCTCACTCTCCCACCCGTCATCCTGAGCGGAGCGAAGGATCTATGAGCGGTTTAAGATGATCTCACCAAGGGTTATACACATTAATTGTTTATCTGAGAAGAAGTTACTTACTGTTTAGCGCCT
>CAYPKQ010000073.1:0-11354 GCA_964411355.1 uncultured Lachnospiraceae bacterium | reverse complement strand
GACCTATTGGTCGATGGGGACGGATGCACAGGGATTATATCAAGGAACATCGCCCGATTCTTTTTAATGATTTGTGTCTTAGCGGAAACCTGTGGACATATCTGGCTGACCTTAACGAACAGGCGCAGAACCGTCTTGAACTTATCATTGAGCAAATGAAAGACTCCGAGGGCATAACGGAAACTATGAAGCAATACGATCAAATAGCTTGGGTGGGAGCTATGAACAGCATCCGCAACCGTGCTGAAGAAATCGTAAAAAGCGAACTGATTTGTAACTAACATTATAGGGCGAACTTTCATCTTGTGGGTGTGGGTTCGCCTTTTTTACTTTTTGTCGAAATTTCCGGGTCCCTCAATTGCAAAGTGAAACGCACGGGTGCCGAACAGAAAGCAATCACAACAGCCTTGAAATAGCCTCTTACTGCTACCGTAGCAATTCACCTTACAACTGGTTGTTCAAAATTGTTGAGGCAACTCAAAAAAGCAGATAGGTCATTTGACCTGTCTGCTTTTTTGTTCTTCTTAATTGGCTTGAAGTAATAGGTAAGAGGTAATAGCGACGAAGTTAAGGTTAATTTGCTACGCAAATCTTCATTTGTATGAGTTGCATTTTTGTACTACGAGTGGGGCGTCATATTGGCGCAATAATTTTACACTCTAACGCAAAAGTCCTTGATTTCCGAGGACTTTTTATTTTTTTAGTGGGAAATATTAGAGATTATTTTGTGACAACTGATTGACATGTTTTCTGCTATGTGCTATAATAAGTCCGAGAGAGGCGGTGCTTTTGGTGGATCAAAAAATTGAAACCTTAAAAATTTTGTTTGTCGGAAATAGCTTTGCCGTGGATACGATGGAGTATGCAGCTGATATTGCGCACTCATTAGGTGTTTATAAGGTTAAATTTGGCACCTTATACGTTGGCGGATGCTCAATTGAAATGCATTATCATCATGCTGTGGAAGATGTGGCGGCGTATACTTATCACGTGAATGAAGGAAATGGTTGGGATTCCACGCCCGAATATAAGATCGGTGATGCTGTGAAGAGCGATGACTGGGATTGGATTGCAATTCAGCACGGAACACAAGGAACGAGTCGATATACTTCCTGCGAGTGCTACGAAAAACTGGGTTCTTTGGTTGATTACTTGAAGGCATTAGCACCGTCACATACGAAAATTGCCTTTAATTTGACTTGGCTCGGCGAATCTACGTACCAGCATCACGAGATTATCTCCTATGGCGGCAATATGGAGCTTATGCGCAAAAATCTGGTAAAGGTAACAAAAGAAATGGTTTTGAGCAATCCGAGCATTGATCTTATAGTTCCCACGGGTACAGCTATTGAAAATGCCCGCACATCAAAGATTGGTTTGCTAACGCGGGATTGCTATCATTTGAGTATGGATAAGGGGAGATTTATTGCCGGTCTGGCGTTTATCAGTACGATAACAGGAATTGATGCGAGCAAAATCGAGTGGACACCCGATAACGTAGATGCGTATGCTTTGAAGGTAGCGATTGAATCGGTAAAAAATGCTCAAAAATATCCTTTCCTTATTACGAAGTCGTTAAATTAAAATATTTCGAGTTGTTATTTTATTCTACGAGCCCAAAATTTTTGTATTTTTGGCTTGTAAAATAAATAAGAAACGAGATACGAAACTTGCAGAACAATGGGAAGACAATTAGTATTTAGGTATCGATCTCGGTGATTATGATTTCATTTGGTTTGACTTTTCACGAACTGAACGAGCTTTGATTTCAATACAAGAAGATAAGTATAAGCTTTATGTTCAAGAATATAATGAATGCACGGAAGATTGGGAAGATTTAAACGGGGTTAGTGTTTACGATAGCTTGGACTCTGTAAAAAAAGCATTGTTTTATGAATATGATTTTTATTGCGACGAAAACACTGTATTGGATAAGCACGGTGATGAATTGTATAGAGAGCAATAAAAATAAGATTTGCAATTGTTTTTGCGGCAGTGAAAAATTTTTTGAAAAGCAGAAAAAACATGGTATAATAGGTTCATAGTCTTGAAATTTTGGCAATATTAAGGAGAAAATTCATGGAAAATTACTCACTCAAAACAATTATTTTGAGTTCTCTTGAAAAGGTCTTTCCCGAAAGAGAACCGAGCGGAGATAAGGCATTTTCTCGCTTCTCCTGCTTTTGTAACGAGCCTTTATCCTTTTTTCTTGCGGTATAACAACTTTTCAACAGCCTGAAAGCAAGTCGAAAGACTTGCTTTTTTCTATCCCCAAGGAGCGCTTCCTTAAATCGGCAATGCTACCGGAACTTACATTTGAATTGCGGCGGAAAATATGTTATAATATAAGAGAAAGATTGCATGAAATCTCAAGAGAATCATGTCATATTTCAAATCAATAATATGGAGGTGCGACAGATGAAAAAGCTGTTCATTTTTGTACTGAGTGCTATAATGAGCGTTTGTGTTTTTGCTATTGGCACATCGGCTGCCGCTACTCACACGGTAGTATCGGGCGATTCCATGTGGAAGATCGCCGTAAAATATCAAGTGGGGTTAAGTGAGATAAAGGCGGCAAATCCGCAGATATCAAATCCGGACTTGATCTATCCCGGTCAGGTTTTAACGATACCTACCACCGATTCTTCGACCTTGAGCTATGAAAAAGAGGTCGTCAGACTTGTGAATGAGATAAGAGCCCAGAAAGGGTTAAAGGAGCTTACATATAACTGGGAATTGAGCCGTGTTGCCCGCTATAAGTCACAAGATATGAAGGACAACAATTATTTCTCTCACACAAGCCCCGTATATGGCACACCTTTTCAGATGATGAAAAATTTTGGTATCACATACAGAAGCGCGGGAGAAAATATAGCCCGTGGGCAGAGAAGTCCACAGGCTGTTGTGAATGCATGGATGAATTCTTCGGGTCACCGAGCTAATATTTTGAGCACTTCATTTACTCAGATCGGTGTGGGATATGTTGCTGACGGAAATTATTGGACTCAGATGTTTATTGGCAAATAATAATAAATGAAAATTATCGTAAATCCCGCAGAAATGCGGGATTTATTTTTGCTCAAATTCTTTTCCGTTTACTAAAAAATCGATCGAAACATTAAAATAGCTTGAAAATTTCCGCAGCATTTGAAGATCGGGATTTCTTTTTCCTGTTTCGTAGTGCGAAAGAGCCTCACGGCTGATGTTGAGGGCTGATGCTACTTTTAGTTGACTGTATTTTTTTTGTTTTCTGATTATTCTCAATCCAATAAGTCCATTATTTTCGCCCATCACTATGCTTTCTCCTTAAAAAACAACATAAAATTAAAAAAAGCTCTTGACAATATTGTAACAAAATGTTACAATATTAATGTTACGATTTGTAACATATTATTGTCTTGTTTTGGAAAGGAAAGTCAAGATGAAAAGAACATTTAAATTTTTAGTTAGTATTTTTGCAGTGCTGATGATAGTGAGTATTATTTCACTAGCAATTCCGATGTCGGTAACTGCTGCAACGACCGGCAGAGATGCGGCAGTAGCATGGGCAAACAGTCAAATAAACAAGGGACTGGATTTGGACGGAGCATACGGAAATCAATGTGTTGATCTGATTTATTATTATTACAGATATTTGGGTGTTGCAGAACTCGGCGGTAATGCTGTTGATTATGCTTATAATACTTTGCCGATAGGATGGAGACGAATTCCCTGCACATCCGGCTTCGTTCCACAACCCGGTGATATAGCTGTTTGGAGAGTTAATCATAATTGGGGGACAGGATCGACAGGTGAGTATGGACATATTGGAATAGTTGTATCGGGCGATGAATCAGATTATTATGCAATCAATCAAAATCATCAGGGAAAAACATATTGTACCAAAAATGTTTTTCCCGTAAGTGCTTTGCACTCGGTTATAAGACCTGATTACTCAAAAATCGGACAGTCTGTTGTTGTTTCGTATTATGAATATCCGAACTTATATTCTGTAACGGAAACCAATGCGGTTTTGGCTACGCATGTAAATTTATCAAAGATAAGCAATCAAGGCGTTTCAAGGGCAGGAATTTATCTTTATGATTCCGATGAAAATCTTATAAAAGATTGTTTTTGGAATGCTCCTTTTGCCAACCTTTTGGAGGGAACATCTTTAGATATTTCTTGCAATGTGAATTCGGAACTTGGAAAAACCTTGACACCGGGTACTACATATAAGTACAAATTTATGATTGTTTTGAATGGAACAACATATTACAGTCCTGTAGCTGAGTTTACGACCGAAACTTCCATTTTGGAAGAAAAGATTGATTATGAATACACCGTAAATGACGATGGAAAATCTATTACTTTAACAAAGTACATAGGCGAAGGGGGAGATGTTGTAATTCCCTCGGAAATTGATGGTTATAGTGTTACGAGTATTGGTAAGGCGTTCAATAATTGCAGAAGTATTACGTGTGTAACTATTCCGGAGAGCGTAACGAGTATTGAGGATTCTGCATTTTCTTTCTGCAGCAATCTTGGGAGCATAAAAATACCCGACAGCATTACGAGTATTTGTGATTTTGCGTTCAATTCTTGCAGCAGTCTTACTAGTATAAGTATACCGGATAGCGTGACAAATATTGGTGGGTGTGCATTTGCTAACTGCAGTGGTCTTGTGAATATAGAAATCCCCAGCAGTGTTACGATTATTGAAACTTTTACGTTCGATTCCTGCAGCAGTCTTAAAAGTGTAACTATTCCCGAAAGTGTTACGAATATTGGTAATTATGCGTTCAATGACTGTAGCAGTCTTGCGAGCATAGAAATCCCTAATAGTGTTACGAGTATCGGTCATACTGCGTTTGCTAACTGCAACGGTCTTGTAAGCGTAGTAATTCCCGAAAGTGTTACGAATATCGGTAATTATGTGTTCAATAACTGTAGCAGTCTCGAGAGTGTTACTTTTGAGACAAAAAATGTAACTATTGGTTCAGCAACATTTGATGATTGTTCTAAACTTGAAACCATATATCTCTATAGAGACAGCACAGCGGATGAATATTTCTCGGACGATGAATACACAAAGGTATATCTTGATGATGAAGTTCCTTCCGTTACCTCTGATGTCACTGTTTACACCGAAGCCAAGAAGAGTGCTATTCAAGGCTCTGAGTTCACTTACAAGGTTTTCCTTGAGGGAACATACGATGGATATGCTTTTGAGCTTATGCAGCCCGAAGGACTTACCATAACAAATGTTACAGCGGCAAGCTCGGAGATCAATGTGGATAATAATGACGGTAAATGGCTTATTTCCGTTATCGGCGGTCTTGAAAAGAATGAGGCGGAAAAGGAAGAGATAGTAACGGTTACCGTATCTGTTGCTAAGGATGCAGAGCTTGGAGAAAGAGTACTTTCTCTCGGTGAAGTGTTTATAACAACCGAAAGCGGCGATATTGTTGAAAATGTTGGATATAATTATGCAACAATTACCATTACGGATCAAATTCCGGGCGATGTAAACGGAGATGGTGTATTCAATTATACAGACGTTTCAAAGCTCTACGCTTATTTTAGGAAAAAAGCAACAATTTCTGAAAACATAGATACCGACATAAACGGTGATGGAGCGTTCAACTATACCGATGTTTCAAAGCTCTATGCTATTTTCAGAAAAAAAGCTGATTTCAACTGATTTATAATTCAAAAATATGAGCCGACTCACTTACGGTGGGTCGGCTCATATTTTTTTCTGTTGGAGTTTTGAGACATTGAAAATTTCATCTTGCCTGTTTCTTGAGAAATTTTCCGGGTGTTACTCCTGTTTGCTGTTTGAACTGCCTTATAAAATGAAATGCGCTGTTATAGCCCACAAGAAATGCGGTCTGCTCCACAGAATATTGCCCCGATGAGAGATATATTTTTGCATTTTCGATCCTCGCATTTATAATATCCTTTGCGGGAGATATGCCGAATATTTCCTTATAGAGCAGGTAAAATTTCGATTCGCTGACAGAGAGCTTTCTTGCCATTTCAGCGACACTTGGGCAGTGTGAAAGGTCTGAAAAAATCTCCCGTCTCAGCTCCTTCATTAAAGAGGCGGTTTCGGCATCGGGAATTATTTGAGGCTCATCCTCCCGACAGCTTCTTGCCAATTTATAGAAAAGTTCGCGAAGCTTGATATCACATATTTCACTGCCGTGTATTTTTCCGGCAAAAGACTCCTGTTCAAGCTCTGCCGTTATAGAGGTTATAAATTGGGGAGATTTCGGATAGTAGATCTTATTGAATTCAAGCTCGCATGAAGCCAAAAGGGAAGGGAGATTCCCTTCAATATGTATCCAATCGTGAATTATTCCGCCGGAAAGCGGTTTCCACATTTGTGGGTGATTTATATCGAAAATTATGCATGCGGAAGGCTCTGTGCGAAAGGTTTTTCCATCCATTTGCATTTCGACGCTGCTCCAAAGATGTATAAAAACATAAAAGGGGCAGCCGATAGGACGTTCTATGCTAAAATCCGGCTTTGTTTCCGGCCATGCATGGCGCACACTACCTATTTTCAGCAGATTATTCATATTTTTTGTCATATGATCTCAATTCGGCAGTCTGCACCCTCTTTTTGATGCTCATCGAGTATGATCTCTCCATAGCCTTCCGCCTTTATGCTTCCGTGAAGAGGATTTTTAACGCTGTCGATCTTACTTTTTACAGTTGCGGTAACGCTTGAATTTTCAAAGGAGAGGTCGCATTTCTCCATTATGCAATCTTCCAGGTAAAGATTTTCTGCATAGCAAAACGGCTGCGTTCCAATGATCTTGCATCTGTAAAGGCGCAGATTTTTTGAATACCATGCGGCGTATTCGCCCGTGATAACGCTATCATAGACTGACACATTTTCACAATGCCAGAAGGCATCCTTTGTATTCAGAACAGAATTCCGTATAGTCACATTTTTGACATATTGAAAAGAATATTTGCCGGTAAAATTCAGTTTTTCGATTTCCACATCCGAGGAATTCATCATAAAATATTCGCTCGTCATCTCACCGCCAGAAATTTCGACTTTTTTGCAATTCCAGAAAAGCTCGGGGCTTGTAATGATGCATTTTTTCACCTTTACATCTTCACATTCTCTGAAAGCCTTGACACTTTCCATATGGCAGTTTTCAAAATTTGCGTTTTTTGTGTACCAGATAGGCGCTCTGCAAGTGGAGGTCAGCGTGCTGTCGGTAACGGTCAGCCCATCATCATGCCAAAAAGGATAGCGAAGCTCAAAACGGCAGTTTTTTACCGTTACATTTTTACTTTCTTTAAGTGCGGATTCCCCGTCAGCAGTGCCCGCAAAGGTGCAGTTTTCAAGCATTATTTCATCGGAATTATAAAGTGCTCTTTCTTCATCAAAGGTTTTGTTATTTATCTCTTTCATATTCTTGTCCTTATTTTGTTTTTTTTTGATAATTTTATCATTTTTTGCGTAAATTGTCAATACTTATGAAAAACTCAGTAAAATTTTCTGAAAAGGTTGATTTTGCCGAGAATTTGTGATAAAATACTGGTATAACTTTATTTTTGGAGGTTTACCATGGATACTTTGAAAAAGATTTTCCCTCGCTCCTTTGGAATGAGCGATGTTGCAAAGCTCATTATCACCATCTTGATTTACATTGTTATCGGTGTGGTTGCCGGATTCCTTCTTGGGATTCTTGTAATAGTACCGATAGTTAATCTTGTTGTTGGTATCGTCGGATCGCTTGTTGAAATATATGTTGTTGCGGGCATAGTTATAGCGGTTCTCGATTTCTGCAAGATACTTAAGTGAGTTTTATATGAAAAATTGGGACTGCGTCATTAGCTTTGGTGGAGCATTTGACGCAGTCCCGATTATTTGTTGCTGTAATAAAGATGTGAATAATTCTGTTAAACAATAATTTAGCTAACTGTTGAAGATGTATTTTGTAGGGGACGGCGACCACGACGTCCCTTTTGTCATTTGAAAATCACGATTATTTCACATCTTTTGAGGGACGTCGAGGTTGCCGTACCATACAAAAATTCGTTATCGCCTGTTCGCTAAATTACTGTTTATCGACGCCATTCGAAAAAATTATTATGCAAAACGATAGGGGCTGCTGATTCAGCCCCTTTTTGCTTGAACGTCTTGATAAACGGTTTTTGATTTCGCTTTAAATGATTATTTTTTTGGTCTTTCACCGCTTGGCTTTTCACCGAAACCTCCAAAGCCGCCGCCATTTCCTCCAAATCCGCCAAAACCATCCATTCCGCCTCCGTAAATAAGCGAATCGAGAGTAAATTCTGTAGTGCTTTCGCCGCATTTATAGACATAGCTCTCGCCCTCTTTAAGCTCTGGGCAGCTTATAATAATGCTGTTACAGCTTTTTGTTGGTGTGTAGGAGATGATTTCATTTCCCTCTGAATCAAGGATTCTGATTTTTTCGGTATTGTTACAGCTCATCATAACAGAGCCTTGATTTTCAGCGTTTCTGAAATTTTCCGCCATTCCCGAAGCCCCTGCAGCGATGAAAACTCCGCCCGTTATTGTTGCATCGGTCTGGAAATCAAGTGCACCGTTTCCGCTGTTTGTAGGACCGCCAATATATGTCTCGCCGCCACTTACCAAAATACTTCCGTTGGAATCGACTCCGTCACCGCTTGCATCAATAACTATTAAGCCGCCGCTTATCTCGATTTTTGCGTTATTGTTTCCACCGAAGGCGTCGGGTCTGCCGCCTCCTCCCCAGAAACCGCCCATTCCGCTGGAATCGGCTCCGCCTGCGGCGTTCATCCCGTCGTCGGATGCGACGATGGATATTTCGCCGCCTAAAATTTTTATTGTCTCGCCTTCGATGCCCTCATATGATTCCTCAATGACAAGCTTGCCGCTTATAATTGTGGCGGCAAGATCTGCGTGCACGCCATCGTCACCTGTGAGGATTTTGAATGTGCCGCCGTTTACGGTCACATTCGCATTTGAATGGAGAGCATCGTCGGCTGAGTCGATTGCAAATTCACCGTCATTTAAGGTCAGGTCTCCGCTTGCCTTAAATGCTTTCATGCTTATGCCGGTCTCGGAGCTTTCCGATTGATTTCCGAATCCTCCAAAACCGCCCGAGCCGCCCCATTTTCCGCCGAAGCTGTAATCATTTTTCTTAACCGAGCTTCTGTCACCTGCGGTAATATCAAAGCTGCCGCCATTTATCTTCATTTCATTTGAGGCACTGATACCGTCACCGCCGCTTTTTATCTTGAAGGCACCGCTTTCAATGAAAATATATCCAAGGCTTGCATCCTCTTCGTTTTCGCAGTGAATCCCGTCACCTTCTGCAGTAATATTAAGCTCTGTATCTGTTATTTTTACGCAATCATTTGCCTCTGCGCCATGATTTTGCGCCGTGATTTCGTATTTTCCACCCGTGAAAACAAGATCATCCTTTGAAACGATGCCGTTTCCTGCCTCACACTTTATTTTGAGAGTTCCTTTTCCCGAAAGGGTCAGATCATCCTTTGAAAAAATTGCACCGTCAACTTTATTTTCGTCTGTCTGTACAAATTCGCCATTGCTTGTCAGAGAATTTTCCGTGCCGTCTGCAAGTGTGATAAACACTTTGTCGGCTTGCTTTATATATATAGCCGCAGCGCCGTTATTCGTTATGCTCACACCGCTGAGTATGAGGCGTATCTTTGCATTTTTGTCCGAATTTACAACAAGTGAAGCACCGTCAAGGCTTCCCGAAAGAATATAAGTGCCTTCTTCCGATATAATAATATCCTCACTTCCGGAAAGGTTGATTTCGCTTGCATCCTTGGCTTCATAGTCGCTCTTCAGATCGTTTTTAGTAAACATATCTTCGGTGTCCGGCATTGACGAGAGCGAAGTAGTTTCGTTTTCATTAACTGCTTCGTCTGTTGCGGGTACACCCGAGTCGTATTCACTTTCTTTTTCCAATTCGTTGTTGGTTTCTTTAGTGTTTTCAAGTGCACTTTTACATGATGCGAGAGAAAACACGAGCAAAACCGATAGAAAAATAATTGAAAAACTTTTCATATACTGCTCCGATTTATTATTTTATCAAATTATACCCTTAAAAAGTGTAATTCTTGTAACGAAAAAGTGAAGAAAACGGAAAAATTACAAAAAAACCAAAGAGGCTGGATCAATTGCTTTCTTTAAGTTTTTTGTTCACTAAACTGTAATTTATCGAACTGTTGGATACCGATTAAAAAATGAGCTGATCTGTAGGTGACGGCGTCCACGACGTCCCTTTTATCATTTGATAATCACGATTATTTCACGTCTTTTGAGGGACGTCATGGTCGCCGTCACCTACAAAAATTAGTTATCGCCTGTTCGATAAATTACTGTTTATCGGCGGCATTTGAAAAACATATGCTAAAGAAAGGGGCTGATGACTCAGCCCCCAAAATTTTAAATTAGCATTCAGGAATAACAATCTCGATCTCGCGACCAACTGCGTTGGACTTAGCGATACCGTCGAGAATAGCCTGGTTGTAGATGATATCAGCAGAAGGAACAGGAGCCTTGCCACCCTCTTTGCAAGCATCGAGGAAGGAACGGATCTTTGCGTCCCAAAGGTTGATATCGGGAAGAAGCGGAACAACTGTCTCAACCTGCGCGCCTGCAACCTCATGATAGATTGTCATAGGCTTGTTGAGAGTACCGTTCCAGCAGTCAGTGGAAGGAACGCGGAGACCACCCTTTGTTCCGAGGAATATTGTATCACCGGGGGTGTCAATATTCATAGCCCAAGCTATACGGAAGTCGAGAGTAATACCGCCCTCAAGACGAACGAATGCTGCAGCAAAGTCGTCAACGCCGAAGAGCTTTGCATACTCGGGATGACCGATCTTCTGGTAGTTGGAATAGTTGGGGTCTGTTCCGAAGAATGCAGACTTATAACCGGAAACTGTGAGAGGCTTCGGATTACCGAGAGCATTAAGAACGAGGTCGAGAGAGTAGCATCCGATATCAGCGAGCGCACCGAGACCTGCTGTCTCATCCTCGATAAATGTTGTTCCGAAGGGTGTAGGAATACCTCTTCTGCGTCCGCCACCGGTCTGAACATAGTAGATCTCACCGAGCTCGCCGCTCTGAATGATCTTCTTGATCATCTTCATGTTGGGGCTGAATCTGGGCTGGAAGCCGATAGAAATAACCTTACCGCTTCTCTTTTCTGCCTTAACGATCTCGGCAGCTTCCTCGATAGTTACGCACATAGGCTTCTCGAGAAGAACGTTGATGCCGTTATCAAGAGCATAGATAGCGGGACCCGCATGCTGACGGTTGTATGTACAAATGGATACAGCGTCGAGCTTAAGGCTCTTAT
>CAYPKQ010000072.1:0-11477 GCA_964411355.1 uncultured Lachnospiraceae bacterium | reverse complement strand
ATAACGGCTGATGCCTTATATTTTGCCTTACACATACGGATAAAAATGCCTTATGGGTAAGGTGTTTTTATCCTACTAACGAAAGGAGTTGTTTTTTATTATGGATAAAAAAGATATGTATGCAAATTTTGCCATCAACACTGTCGGTTTTATCCTTTTCAAAATAATACAATAAAGAAAAAGGACTTGGTCAGACGCTTTTGACCAAGTCCTTTATTTATATTCAAACAGTAATTTGTCGAACGGTAGGTGTGTGAATGGTATTATAATGAGGATATGCGTGAGCCTTCCCTTGCAGGGAAGGCTTATGAACGCCATCACGCACCGCCAAATTACTGTTTATAAACATCTCATCCGCTTATTCTGTATTCGGTCGGTGTAACTCCGCAAGCCTCTTTAAATCGTTTTGCAAAATAGCTTGGGCTTTCAAAACCGCACATTTTTCCGATATTTTCAATACTTTCCGAGCTGTATCTGAGAAATCTTTTGGCTTTTGCAATCCTTATTCTCTTCAGCTCCTCCATAACACTCGTCCCTTTCTCACTCATAAAGGCTCGGCAGAGAGTAAATTTATCAGTTCCAAGCTCGGAGGCGATCATATCGAGGGTCAAAGGCTCTCCGTATCTGCTTTCAAGAATATGTGACACCTTCACCGAAAAGAGTTCCTTATCTCCACATACGGCAGAAAAAAAGTCGATCACATATGAATAAACTGCGCTTGAACGAGTGAGAACGGTGCTGTCACCGACCGAAAAATCATGCAGCGCGTCCGTTTCCGAATCAAGAAATGACGGAACATCAAAACGCATAACTCTCGGCACTCCCAGATAATCAAGAGTTTCCTCGGGCATCGAAAAAGTACACCACCCCGTTGTGAAGTCATCACCGTGATATTCATGTCCAACATCTCCGCGCATAAAAACGCCTTGACCTTCACCGAGAACAAAGATACTGCCTTCAATATTAAAGATTCCCTCTCCGCGTCTTACCCATATTATCTCATGAAAGCCGAGTCCTGCGGGGCGGTGGATCTTATCCTCCTTCAAGGTCTCTCCAACAGTATGGAGAACAATGGGCAGAGCTCTAAGAGCATTTTTATCAATTTCAAAAAACAAAATTCATCCCTCCGCAAGATAATTATACTAATATCAATATTTTATCATTGACAAAACCGCATTTTTACAATATCATTATATATAGTATATCACAAATGTAAAAAAATTCAATACTTGGAGGATATTTTTATGAAGCTTTGTGTGGCAGTTCCATGCTTTTTCGAAGGAATGGATTTTTGTGATGCAATAAAAAAGATCGGAAAGCTGGGCTATGACACCGCAGAAACCTATAATTGGCAAAATCTTGACTTAAAAAAGGTTAAGAACACTTGTGACGAAAGCGGAGTTAAGCTCATAAGTATGTGCACTACGGAATTCAGAATGACAGACCCGCAATATCGCACGCTTTGGCTTGAGGGCTTCAGAAAAAGCTGTGAAGCCGCAAAGAATATCGGAGCAGAAAAGCTGATAACCCAGGTTGGTAACGACACGGGAGAAGAAAGAGAATATCAGCACTGCGCTATTGTGGAAACACTCAAAGCTGCAAAAGCCATAACCGAAGAATACGGAATTACGGTAATGATTGAGCCACTGAACACATATGTCAACCATCCGGGATATTATCTCACATCCTCAAGTGAGGCATTTGATATTATCAGAGAGGTCGGAAACCCATATATTAAGGTGATCTACGATATTTATCATCAGCAGGTAATGGAAGGCAATATTATTCCAAACGTAACTGAAAACCTTGACTGCATTGCCCATCTTCACGCTGCGGGACATCCGGGCAGAATCGAGCCATGGCTTGGCGAGAATAATTACAGCTTCATTTTTGATGCAATAGACAAAGCAGGCTATGCAGGATATTGCGGACTTGAATACAAGCCAACAATGCCGGCAGAAGAAAGCCTGAAAAAAGCTAAAGAAATTTTCATGCAATCTTGAAAAGCAACACTTTTTATGGTAAAATACAGATAATATATTTTGGGAGGAAAACATTATGATACTAATTAAAAACGGTCATATCAAAACCATGGCAGGTGAGGACATTCTTTGCGGTTGCGTTCTCATAGGTGATGACGGAAAGATCGCAAAGGTGGGAAAGGGTATTGCTTCTGAAGGAGCTGAAGTAATTGACGCCGATGGAAAGCTCGTAACCCCCGGCTGTGTTGAAGCACATTGCCATATCGGTCTTGACAACTCCGCTATGCGCTGGGAGGGACACGATTATAATGAATCGAGTGATCCAATTACTCCTCATATGCGTGCCATCGACAGTATCAACCCCATTGACGAGCCTTTTGAGGAGGCAACTTCACACGGTGTAACCTCTGCTTGCACAGGTCCAGGCAGTGCGAATGTAGTTGGCGGAACTTTTACATCCATCAAGCTGACAGGCAAAAGAGTTGACAGCATGATAATAAAAGACCCCGTTGCAATGAAATGCGCATTCGGTGAAAATCCCAAAGGAGTTTACGGTCAGAACGGCAAAAAAACGCCCATAACAAGAATGGGAACTGCGGCACTTCTCCGCGAGCTGCTCTTTAAATCAAGAAATTATCTTGAAGCAAAGGAAAGCGGTAAAGAACCGAATTTTGATATGAAGCTTGAAGCGATGATACCCGTTATGCGCGGTGAAATTCCGCTGAAGGCTCATGCTCACAGAGCGGATGACATCTTTACCTCTATCAGAATCGCAAAGGAATTTGGGGTTAAGCTGACACTTGACCACTGCACCGATGGTTCACTTATTGCAGATGAGCTTGCAAAAGAGGGTTTCCCCGCATTTGTAGGTCCTTCTTTTGGAAATAAGAGCAAGATAGAGCTGAAAAACAAGAGCTTTTCGACTCCCGCCGTTCTTCACAGAGCAGGTGTTCCCATAAGCATCATCACAGATGCCCCGGTCATTCCCCTTATGTACCTTCCCCTTTGCGCAGGTCTTGCGGTAAAATCAGGACTTGATTATGAGGAGGCTTGGAAAGCCATCACAATAAATCCCGCAAAGCACACCGGAATAGGTGACAGAGTCGGAAGCCTTGAAGTTGGCAAAGACGGCGACGTGGTTATCTGGAATGCAGACCCACTTAAAGATGTGGATGCAGAAGCTTACATTACCATCATCGACGGAAAAATCGTTCATTCCATGGCATAAGCAAATTCTAATTTATACGATTTAAGAGTGATGAATACAAGCCTCTCCCTACGGGCGAGCCTCTTATTTGCAACCATTCAAACACCTCGACAAATTCATATTTATAAAAAACCAAACGGCTGAGCTACCGCTCAGCCGTTTGGTTTTATTTATCGATTTGGGATGGATATTCACTATATGTTTTTTCGATAGCGGAGATTATTCTATCCTTATACTCGTCGACAACCAAAGTCGGCTCTTTATCATTATCTCTCACCATGGCATCAAGCTCTGCAGTGATATCCCCAAGCCAACCGTAGGAAATTCCGACCTCAATGCTCCTGCAGCCTCGCATAAGCGCAAGAACATCTATGGTGTCACCTCTGAAAAGCGATTTTTCCGAAGCAATTACATCATAATATCTCGGCATAAATTCTGCATACGATTGATATGTCAAATAATCAACAACAACCCCTGTTCTTTCAAGCTCGTCATTTGTCCTCGGTATGCAAAAAGCAAGACAATCACTGCCATACGGTGCTTCATATGTCTCTTGATTTTTGTCGTATTTAGGCAATGGAAGTATTCCGTAAGAATCCATGCTGTTTTTCAGTTCACGGGCAAAATTCAGCTCATCTATAAGGAAAAGTGAGCGATTTTCCTTGAACACTTCCCTCTCACTGCCGTTTCGTGATATCTTATCAGCATTTTCACCGAAAAAGCCCATAAGCATATTCAATGTTGATTTGAATTTCTTGTCGGAATCTGCAGTAAACTGATATTCTCCATAGTCATCTCTTGTGAGAAGCTCCGCTTGCATTGCGTCTGCCATGAGAGAAGGCGCATAGTCGGGGACTGCAAGGGAATAATTCAAATCAGACACTGCAGAACAGTATCTTTTCATAAGGTCAAATGTCCACTCGCCACAAAGAACATCAACATAAGGAGGGTCAATCCCCATCTCCATGAGCATATCCTCATTTAAAAACATACATTTACTGCGCTCAAATGCCATTGCGTTAAGATCGCTTGTAGCAAAGAAAATCTTGTCATCGAGGATATTTTTGATGATAGTCTGCTGATCCCACCAAATATTTGTAATATTCAATTCTTCAATACTCAAAAGATCATAAAAAAGATTCTCGGAAATAAGCGGTGTCAGCTCTTTTATCGGAATATACATCGCATCATAAAGAGCTTCATCTGCAAGAATTATCGTCCTTGCATGGTCTGCAAGCTCATCATATGGCTTTGTTTCTTCGCTTATTGATATACTGAATTTTTCTTCAGTAATGAGATTTATCTCGTAATTGCAATCATCAAGAATTTCTCCCGTCATATCCGGGTCGAGATAAACATATAAGCCGTCAATCTCTGAGGAATTGAGAAACTTGAACTCATATCCGCCGTAATCAATTTTCTTCTCCTCTATGGGATAAGTTTCCCAACCAACATCATAAGTAAGGATACAGAAAGGTTCGTAATGGGGAGCGGTACCTACACTATCCGTTGTCTCTGCCGTGTTACCGCCAAGGCAGGAAGAAAGCAAGAGAAGCAAAACGAGCATAGATAGAGATAAAATGATAGATAATAATTTTTTCATAATTCCTGTCCTTTCGGTTTGATTTTTCGGCAAAGAAACCTGCCCGATTTTATTATAGCAAATATGCGGCTAAAATGTATAAATTATTTGTGAATTTTTTATTCAAGCTGTGCAAGTCGGATTATGGCATACCATGTGACAGGACCGACAATTCCGCTTATGGGAATGGAAGTTCTTTCCTGAATTATCCGCACGGCATTCTCCGTGGCATTTCCGTAAATGCCGTCAACCGTAAGCCGCGGAATATAAGAATAATTCTCCGAAGCAAGATTTATAAATGTCTGAAGCCTTCTCACATCCTCACCCGAAATTCCGTTTGAAAGAACTCTGCCGGGATATATCTCTGCGGCAATATTTGAATATTCGGGCGGAAGTGCGGTTATTATTCGTAGATAGCTCTCGGTTATTGCATTCCATGTGTTTCTTCCCACTATTCCGTCAGTCGTAAGCCCCTGCTGTGACTGGAATGCTCTTACTGCCTCCTCTGTTGCCGCATCAAAAATCCCCGTAAGTCGCACCTGGGGGATCTCGTCATCAAAATACCCGATAACGGCAAGATAATATTGAAGTGCTCTTACCTGCGGTCCTTCGTCGCCAAGTGAAAGCTCGGTTTGATATATCCTATCTATATCCTCAATGGTAAGCCCCTCACTCTGAAGCTCCGCAAGCCCCTTTACCGCATTGAATATAGATTTTATCTTATACCATGTGGCTTTTCCCACAATTCCGTCGGGAGTAAGATTAAAAATCCTCTGAAAGTTTATTACCGCTTCCTCTGTGGCAGTATTAAAAATTCCATCTGCATTGAGCCTCGGAGTTACGGCGGGATAATTCACCCCGATCCTGTTAAGCTGTCTCTGAATAGTCCGCACATCCTCACTTGATGCCCCAAGGCGCAAAGGAACGCCGGGATATGATGGCAATGCCCTTGTGGTAGGTGCATTAAAAACAAGATTTATGTCATCGCCATAGTATCTTCTAAGAATTTCATATGGAGTAAGCCCCTCTTCCGCAAGAGAAACCGTTCCCCATTGAGACAGCCCCCGGCATTGCACCTCGATCCCGTCACAATATTGGGCAAAAAGCGGCTGAACCTGCCCCGCACGCACGATATAATCATTGAAAATATCATCAACTATAAGACTGATATTATCAAAAATGTCCCTTCCTCTGACAAATGATTGGTCGAAGCGAGTGGAATTTGTTATATCAAAATCATATCCCCGGCTTCTGTAATATTCGGTAAAAACTCGGTTCAAAGCAAAGGATATCTGCGCATAAATATTAGCCCTGAGAGCAGATTCGGGCCATGTTGGATAAATTTCGCTTGAAGCGGTATTCTTTATATAATCAATGAAAGGAACAGTAACATTAGGTGCCGAAGAATCACTCGGTTCACCAAGATGAACGGTTATAAAATCAGGAATTATCGGAAGCACCATAAATACCTCCATATCTTTGAGTCATCCGAAGGGGCTGAATGGTCTTTATGGTATCATATACCTCAACCTCCCGCTCGATGGTATCAAAGCCGTTCTTCCTCGCAACCAAAAGATATATGGCAGCCTTATTGGGTCTGCCGTATTCGGTGGAATTTTCGATAGGCGGTGCGGGAAGCTCAATACCGTCGATAATTCCGCTCTCATCGGTTTCTCCCTCAAAGAAGATATAAAAATCATCACCGATCTTTTTACTTATCCGTGCAGAAACACCCGAAACGGGAAAGGCTTGCTCACCTCTGAAGGCTTGAAGCTTCAAAACCCCCTTTCCGTTGTTTTCGCGCATAAAGTCCTCAAAATTTTCGTCCACATCATAGGACATATCATTCTCATCCTTAACCTCGCCCGAATTATTCTCAAGCTCGCCGGGCATTTCTTCCATTTTTTCCATTTCTTCGATAGGATTAAAGGATGGAACGCTCCTTCTGACATAATCAATTATTCCATCTGCAATTCCCCGGGCAAAGAGCTGCGGTGAATTTACCATAAGAGAAGCATCCTCGGGATTTGTAATAAATCCCATTTCAACAAGAATGGCAGGCATTGCAGTCCTTCGGAGCACGTACAATCCCGGTCTTGTTACAATACCTCGGCTGCGGAGTCCCGTTGAAAGCCGTAGCTGCTCAAGAACGCTTCTCGCAAGCTCATATGCAGGCGAAGTGGTGCTATAAACAAGAATCTCTGTTCCGCTTGCCGCCGGATTTACCGAAGCATTGGTATGTAGGCTTACGAAATAATCCGCATCCCACGAATTTGCCCCATCAACTCTTGCCGCAAGAGAGCTTGAAACGCTATTTCCAAGCTGTGTGTTTTCTGTAGGCCTCGAAAGCCTCGTTTCAAAGCCGTTTGCATTTAGGATAGCTGCAAGTCTTCTTCCGATATCAAAGGTTATGTCCTGCTCCCGATATCCGTTTCCCTCTGCACCCGCATTGGGATTCACCGGATTATGTCCCTGGTCAATATAAATTTTCGTTGCCATAAAAACCCTCCTTTTGCTATTTTCATCATATGCAAAGAGCAACATTTGGGTTATTACCAAATTTTATTTTTGATTTTAGTGATTATTCCCATAAAAACTATGCAATAATATAAACGTCAAATAAAACGCACCGATATCACATATTCCGTCGGTGTCTCTTTTAAGAGAGGAAGGAACAGTTATGAAAAAAATATTTTCGGTAATTCTAATTCTTGCAGTTTGTCTTTCAGTCCTTGCTTCTTGCTCGGGGAACAGAGCAAACAGCACAGCAGACGTGCACGTTTTCTATTATACCTATAGCGATACCTATATCTCAAGCGTAAGAAGTGCTCTCGACCGCGAGCTTACAGATGCAGGTATAACATTTCAGGATTATGACGGCGGCGGAAGTCAGACAACTCAAACTGAGCAGATACAAACAGCTATCACAAAGGGCGCAAAGCTTATAATAGTCAATATAGTAAACACAGGCTCGGACGATGCCGCAAACGGCATTGTAAATCTGGCAAAGAATGCCGATATTCCCGTTCTTTTCTTCAACCGAGAGGTTTCGGATTCTGTGATCTCGTCATATGATAAGTGCGCATTTGTCGGAACGAGAGCTGAAGAAGCCGGAATCCTCCAGGGGCAGATGATAGGTGAATATATTTTAGAAAATTATGACAAGATTGACCTTAACGGAGACGGAAAGATATCATATATCCTTTTCAAAGGCGAAGAGGGTAACAATGAGGCAATCTACCGAACACAGTATAGCGTTGAGGAAGCTAACAAGATACTTGCGGATGCAGGAAAGCCCCCTCTTTATTTCTATGACGAGAGCAATCCCAATAAATATCTTGTTGACAAAAACGGTCAGTGGTCTGCTGCCGCCGCAAATGAATATATGGTAACAGCTCTCACCTCATATAGCGAGGAAAGAGGAAACATGATCGAGCTTGTGATCTGCAATAATGACGGAATGGCAGAGGGAGCGATCTCCGCCCTCGGCAGTGCCGGGTACAACACAGGTGGAAATTCAAAAACGATCCCCGTTTTCGGAGTTGACGCTACGGATGCCGCAAAAAATCTCATTAAAAACGGAAAAATGAGCGGAACTATAAAGCAGGATGCAACCGAGATGGCGGAGCTTATCGAGGAGCTTTGCGAAAACGTCATCATCGACAAAAAGCCCTTGCTTGACGATACGGATAACTACAATATCGACCCCAATGTCAATAAAATAAGAATTTCCTATTCAAAATATCTCGGCTAAAGAAAGGTGATGTGAAATGCCGCGCGTAAATGAAAGCATTTTGCTTCAGATGAACAATATAAGCAAGGAATTTCCGGGCGTTAAGGCTCTTGATGGCGTTTCACTTACCGTAAGGCGTGGCACAGTTCATGCCCTTATGGGGGAAAACGGTGCGGGAAAATCCACCCTTATGAAATGCCTTTTCGGGATCTACTCAAAGGATTCGGGAAGTATTTATCTTGAAGGCAAGGAAGTTGAATTCAAAAACGCAAGAGACGCCCTTCAGCATGGAGTTGCAATGGTTCATCAGGAGCTGAATCAAGCGCTCAAAAGAAACGTTATGGACAATATCTGGCTTGGCAGATATCCAAAAAAGCTTGGATTTATCACCTCTGATAGTACAATGTACAAAGAAACGAAAAAAATATTCGACGAGCTCCAAATAGATATCGACCCAACTCAGATAATGAGCACCATGCCCGTTGCAAAGCGTCAGATGGCGGAGATAGCAAAGGCGGTATCATATAACGCAAAGGTTCTCGTTCTTGACGAGCCAACCTCCTCCCTTACAGAACAGGAGGTAGAGCACCTTTTCCGAATCATCGACACACTACGAAGCCGAGGATGCGGAATAATCTATATTTCGCACAAAATGGAAGAAATTTTGCGGATTTCGGATGAGATCACGGTCATGCGAGACGGAACGCACGTTGAAACAGCCCCCGCCGCCCAGATGTCAATGGACAAAATAATCAGACTGATGGTGGGAAGAGAGCTGACAAACCGTTTTCCCGCCAAAACGAATAAACCCGGTGAGACGGTTCTGAAGGTAGAAGGTATGGGTGCAAAATACTCTCATATAAAGGACGTCAGCTTTTCACTGAGAAGCGGAGAAATACTCGGAATTGCAGGTCTCGGCGGAGCAGGCAGAACCGAGGTTCTCGAATGCCTTTTCGGTATAGCCACAAGAGATTCGGGACAAATATATTTAAAAGATCGGGAGATTCACAACAGAAATCCGAGAGAAGCAATAAAAAACGGCTTTGCGCTGATAACCGAGGAAAGAAGGAAAAACGGCATTTTCGGAATTCTTGACATTCTCGAAAATACCACAGTCTCCAATCTGAAAAAATATATGGCAGGCGGCATATATCTAAAAAACGGCGCAAGGAAAAAGGATACCGACAGAATGATAAAATCACTCAAAATAAAAACCGCCTCAAAAAGCACGCAGATAAGGACTCTTTCGGGCGGAAATCAGCAGAAGGTTATCCTTGGCAGATGGCTTCTGACAGAGCCCGAGATCCTGCTTCTCGACGAACCGACAAGAGGCATTGACGTCGGTGCAAAATACGAAATATATCAGCTCATAATATCTCTTGCAGAGAAAGGGAAAGCTGTGATAATGGTCTCGGGCGAGCTGCCGGAGCTTCTCGGGGTCTGCGACAGAATTTGTGTTATGAGCGGCGGACTTATGGTTGGTGAGGTAGATGCAAGAACCACAACCCAGGAAGAAATTATGACTCTTGCCGCCAAAAATGCTTAAATCGGAAAAGAAAGGCACGGTTACTATATGGAAATCATCAAAAGACTAAAGAATATGGACAGAAGCGAAAAAAAGGTCTATATTCGTGAGCTTCTTTTAAATAATTCGCTTTATATTTTTCTGATTGCGGCGGTCATAATCATTCAGATCCTCAATCCCGCTTTCCTTTCGGGAAGAAGTATAGTTAATATAATCTCTCTCTCCGCCGCAAATCTGCCAATCGCACTTGGAATTGCGGGAGCTATCATCCTTACGGGAACAGACCTTTCGGCAGGAAGGATCGTAGGTGCTGTTGCCTGCGTTTCAGCTTCCCTTCTCCAGACCTCCGGCTATCCAAATAAGATGTTTCCGGGACTTGACACCCTCCCAATACCCGTGGTCATCCTCATAGCTCTTGCCATCGGCGCACTTGTGGGACTTGTCAACGGATTTTGCACCGCACATTTCAATCTTCATCCCTTTATAGTTACACTTTCCACCCAGCTTATCGTCTATGGCGGACTTCTTATGTTCCTTATGACGGGAAATAACAACGGTCAGTCGATCTCGGGACTTGCCCCGGAATATACGGATTTTATCAAGGGCAGCATCCTTTCTCTCGGCGGCACTCCGATACCGAATTATGTCTGGTATTCCATCGGAATAACTGCGTTTATATGGTTTATCTGGAATAAAACCGCCTTTGGTAAAAATATGTTTGCAGTTGGTTCAAATCCCGAAGCGGCAAATGTTTCGGGGGTAAATGTTAAGAAAATTATTATCCTTGTTTTCACCTTGGCAGGCATCATGTACGGAGTTACGGGCTTTATTGAAGCCGCAAGAATCAGCTCTAATTCTGCCGCAACAGGCATGAACTATGAGCTTGATGCAATTGCCGCCTGCGTTATCGGAGGAGTATCATTTGTGGGCGGTATCGGTAAGATACGCGGTGTTATAATGGGAGTTGTTCTTCTTCGTCTCATCTTCGTGGGTCTTACCTTCCTCTCAATAGATTCAAATATGCAGTATATTATAAAAGGACTGATAATTCTCATAGCCTGCGCCATTGATATGAGAAAATATCTTGTGAAAAAATAAGGAGAGATAATTTCTATGGCATATAAAAAATTCAATATTTATGAGGGAGCAAAAATCCCCGAAAGAGTACTCACAACTGCGATAATACTCGGACTTGCCGCTCTTGCTATAATTATCATGATTTTTGCAAAACCGGGGAACACAGAAGAAAAAAACAATGACGAAAAAATATTTATTACTGAAAATGAAATATCTCACATCCCGACAAATTTAAAAAACACACAAAATTTGATCAAATAAATTGTGAATAAAAGTATAAACAGTAATTTATCGGTGCGTTGATAAAACGCCAATCTGTAGGGGACGGCGACCACGACGTCCCTTTTATCATTTGAAAATCACGATTATTT
>CAYPKQ010000071.1:0-11536 GCA_964411355.1 uncultured Lachnospiraceae bacterium | reverse complement strand
GCTTTTCTCATTTGTGTATATTGAAAATTAATAAAAATAAAAACCTGTAAAATAAATAATATTTTTTCCATTGACCTTTTCAAAAAAAGGGGGTATAATAAAGGTATGATTTTTTTGACCGTTGTGTTTTTTTCACTCCTACCATTCTCGTCCGGATGAAAACTGCCCCCGAGGTTCTTCCGGGTGCTATCAAATATTTCAGATATTATTTTCTCGGCGCGCCGGCACTTATTATGTATAACAACTGCCGAGGAATTCTCAATGCCGTTGGCGACAGTAAGCGACCGCTTTATTATCTTATTATTTCCTCTGTGCTCAATGTTATTCTTGACCTGCTTTTTGTGGGCGGGTTCAAATGGGGCGTCTGGTCGGCGGTGCTTGCAACCGTCATTTCGCAGATGGCAAGCGTTGTTTTTTGCATGATATATAATACATATATCCCGAATATCCCATAACATGGGCGATAAGCTCGGTTATATATTTTTTCTATTATACCTTCTCGGATTGGATTCACGGATTTGAAAAGAGACAAAAGAAAAAAGAGGTTTTAAAATATGAAGCTTAATTACAAAAGAACGATTCTCATAGGTCTTGCATTTATGTCGATACTTGCCTTTTGGCAGTTTTACGATCAGGTGATACCTTATATTCTTGAAAATGTTTTCGGACTTCGCACCTTTTCGGCAAATGCCATTATGTCGATCGATAATGTACTTGCGATCTTCATGCTTCCGCTTTTCGGCGCAATTTCGGATAGGACAAGCACAAGGCTTGGAAAAAGAACGCCTTATATTCTTTTCGGAACGGTTGCCGCAGTTATTCTTATGGTAGTCCTTGCTTTCTTTGAGCAGAGCCGCTCATTCCTGGGCTTCTTCTTTACTCTTTTTGCTCTGCTCGTGACAATGGCGATCTACCGCACTCCTGCCGTTGCTTATATGCCAGATGTAACAGAAAAGCCATTGCGCAGTAAGGCGAATGCCATTATCAATCTTGTAGGTTATCTTGGCGGAATTTTTGCAACTGTGGTTATGATGTTCATGCTGAAAAGCGAGAAAAATGCAGAGGGTGAATCTGTCTATTCCGAGGGACAGTCCTTTCTTCCGGTATTTCTCGTAATTGCGGCATTTATGCTTGTAACAGTGCTCATTATGGTCTTTACGGTAAAGGAAAACAAGCTTGCTCATGTTAAGGACGATGAGGATGAAACAGCATCGGTTGATAAGGGTAAAAAAATGCCCAAGGATGTTTTCCGCAGCCTTGTTTTGATACTTGCATCGGTATTTTTGTGGTTCATGGCGTATAATGCGGTAACAACGGCATTTTCACGCTATTGCGTTCAGATATGGCAGGTGGATCTTGGTGCATCTTCAAGCTATCTTCTTGTGGCAACCGTTGCGGCAATTGCTTCTTTTGTGCCTCTTGGATTTATTTCGGGTACGCTTGGCAGAAAAAAGACGATCCTTCTCGGAATAACTCTTATGACTGTCTGCTATTTTATTGCGATCTTCATAAAGGAGCAAACTCCTTTTATGTATGCCATTTTCGGGCTTGTAGGTGTCGGATGGGCAGCGATAAATGTCAATTCCTTCCCCATGGTGGTTGAGATGAGTACGGGAAGTGATGTTGGCAAATATACGGGATTTTATTATACCTTCTCCATGGCGGCACAGATAACGACTCCCCTTCTTTCGGGCTTCCTTATCGACAAGCTTGGAATCGGATATTCTATCCTTTTCCCCTATGCAGTGACCTTCTCGGCACTTTCCTTTGTTACTATGCTCTTTGTAAAGCACGGAGATACCAAGCCGCAGAAAAAGGCAGCTCTTGTAGAGAGCTTTGCGGATGTGGATTGATATGAAGTGGTTTTTGATAGTCGGCATTTGCCTTTTAGTCATCGTGAGCTTGTATCTTTTTATGATATTTCCCGCAACTCGAAGGCATAGCGACAGAAAAATACTTGAAGGGCTTTATATTGCCCACAGAGGACTTCACGATGCGGATTCCGGAATTCCCGAAAATTCGCTTTTGGCGTTCAGACGGGCGGCGGAAGCCGGATTTGCCATTGAAAATGACATTCATCTGACACGAGATGGTGAGGTGGTTGTTTTTCATGACGACGACCTTATGAGAATGTGCTCTGTGCATGGCAGACCCGAAGATATGACTCTTGCACAGCTTAAGGAATTAAGGCTTGGAGATACCGATGAAAAAATCCCGACCCTTCGTGAGTGTCTTGAGGTGATAGACGGAAAAGTGCCGCTCCTTATCGAATTCAAGATAAAAAGCGGCAGTGCCGCCGCTCTTTGCCGTGCGGCGGATAAAATACTTTGTGAGTATAAGGGTAAATATTTTATTCAGTCCTTCTATCCTTTTGTGCTTTCATGGTATAAAAAGAACAGAAAAGACGTGCTTAGGGGGCAGCTTGCAGCCGCTTTTCGAGGTGATAAGCTCCATATGAGACTTCTGGGAATGCTTTTGTTTAACTGTTTTGCAAGACCCGATTTTGTTTCCTATGAAAATGAAACCAAGGACGCACCGGGACGAAGGATTTGCACATTGCTCGGCGCATTTCCCGTGGGCTGGACATTTAAAGATGGTGCAGAGATCGATGCATCAAAAAAGGATTTTAAAAGCTTCATCTTCGAGGGCTTTGTGCCGAATAGGGAAAAATAAAAAATGGGACTAAGTCATTTGCTTTGGGTGGAACTTTTGACTCAGTCCCGATTTTTTGCCCAATAATTTAAATGTAAATAATTCAGCTAAAGAGTAATTCACACGCTTACAGTTCGCTAAATTATTATTTATCGACGGCACTTAAAAATCCTTATACTAAAACGACAGGGCTAAACTGGTGACTTAGCCCTTTTTCATATTATTTATTGTTTTTTGTCTTTTACAAAATCCGGTGATTGTGAAATGATTATTGCGGCAAACATAAGCAGACAACCAAGAAGCTCACGACCCGAAAGTCGCTCCCCGAGGACCAGCCAGCCGCCGATAACGGCAAAGACGCTTTCAAGACTCATAAGTATAGATGCTGCCGTGGGGGCGGTATATTTCTGTCCAACCACCTGCAAGGTATATGCTACACCGCTTGACATGATGCCAAGATACAGTACGGGAAGCAAGGCATCAAGAATGGCGGAAAGAGTGGTTTTTTCAAAAATAAGCGCCACGGCAAGCGAAAGAACCCCGACTGTAAAAAACTGAATACATGAGAGAAGTATTCCATTGCTTTTTGCAACAAAATGATCCACAACGAGAATGTGACCGCAAAAGGTGACAGCACAGAGGAATGTTATAAGATCTCCGAGATAGATGCCCGAAAAACCTTTTGAAAATGACAGCAGATACATTCCCACAACAGCCACAGCAATTCCAAGCCAAACAATCGGATGTATTTTTTTCTTTAAAACAAGTGCGCTGACGCACGGAACGAGAACAACATAAAGTGCGGTTATAAATCCGCTTCTGCCCGATGCGCCCGCCTCCTCGGGATATGTACCGATTGCGTACTGCTGAAATCCGGTTGCTATAAAAAGTGCTATTCCGCAGCAGATACCGCCGATGATGAGTGTTTTTAGCGAGGCTTTATCCTTTGGAATAAGATCCTTTTTCTTTAGCGACATGAGGCTTATAAGAAGCGCAAGAAAGGCAAAGCCCACAAATGAACGAAGAGTATTAAGGGTAAAAGCCGGGATGAGTTTTGCTCCCGAGGTCTGTGCAACAAAAGCAAAGCCCCAGATCACGGCGGCAAGAAGAAGTGACAGACTTCCAAAGTATTTTTTTAAGTTTGAATTCATTTTTTACCTCTTTTGTTAAAAATGCATGAAAAATAAGAAAAAATGCTTGAAATAAAATGAAATATAAGTTATTATATAACAAACGGATATTTATGTCAAGGGGTAAATGAGATGATAATTTATAATAACAGATCGGATTCCGAAAGAAGTGAGCTTGAAAAACGCACATATGAATATCTTGAGATGCTTGGTATCGAATATACGAGAGTTGACCACGAGGCGGCGGCAACTATTGCCGATTGCGAGCTTATAGACGGTGAGCTTGGTACAAAAATGTGTAAAAATCTATTTCTTTGCAATTCGCAAAAGACTGTTTTTTATCTTTTGCTGATGCCCGGGGACAAGCATTTTAAGACTAAAGAGGTTTCCCATGCGCTTGGCATCGCAAGGCTTTCCTTTGCGCCCGAAGAGTATCTTTATTCTCTTATGGGGCTTCGACCGGGTGCTGTTACTGTTTTAGGTCTTATGAATGACGTCGAAAAAAGTGTAAATCTTCTTATTGATAAGGACATCATGGCAGAGGAATATCTCGGATGTCATCCCTGTGTCAATACCTCAAGTCTGAAAATTAAAATGAGTGACATTCTTGAAAAATTTTTGCCCTCAAGCGGGCATAGCCCGACCGTTATAGAGCTTAAGGGCGAATAAGAGAAAGGATAAGATATGTTTGATATACTTGTTGTTGAAGATGACAGAAGTACACGGCTTTTGATGGAGGCGGTGCTTCGGCGCGGAGGATATAATCCCATTCTTGCTAGTGACGGTTTAGAGGCACTTGAGATTATGGACCATAAGCATATCGACCTTGTTCTTCTTGATATAATGATGCCCGAAATGGACGGCTATGAATTTACCAAAACCTTGCGTGAAGGCGGCTCGGAGCTTCCGATACTTATGGTAACAGCCAAAGAGGCGCCTGCCGACAAAAGAAAAGGCTTTCTTTCGGGAACGGATGATTATATGGTGAAGCCTGTTGACGAGGAGGAGATGCTTCTGCGCATTGCGGCACTTCTCAGGCGTTCTAAAATTTCCACAGAGCATAAGCTGACGGTTGGCGGTACAGTTCTTGATTATGACAAGCTTACCGTTTTTGACGGGGAGAGCGAAACCTCGCTTCCGCCAAAGGAATTTTTGCTGATTTACAAGCTCCTTTCCTACCAAGGCAGAATATTTACCAGAGCGGCTCTGATGGATGAAATATGGGATATGGACAGTGAGAGCGATCCCCATACAGTTGATGTTCATATAAACAGGCTGAGAGAAAAATTCGGTCGTAATCCCGATTTTGAGATAGTGACGGTCAGGGGACTGGGATATAAGGCGGTAAAAAAAGGATGAAAAAATACAGAGGTCTGCAAAACAAAGGAATGCTTTTTATGCTCCTTATAATCAGTGTTTCTGCGCTTATCATTGCCGGAATACTTTTGCTCCTCATTCTGCTGGGAGCGATCCCCGCATCTATCATGGCAAAGGCTTGGGTAACTCCCATCATAGTTTGCGCCGGATGTATTCTCGGGGCTTTGCTTGCTTCATTCCTTATGAGGTTTTATATAAGACCTCTCGATGATATCGTTGCGGCAACCAAGAGGATATCCGCAGGAGATTTTTCCGTGCGTGTTGACAGAAAGACTCATGTTTCGGAGATCGGTCTGCTTGTCGACAATTTCAATAGCATGGCAGGAGAGCTTGAGGGAACGGAAATGTTCCGTTCGGATTTTATCAACAATTTTTCTCATGAGTTCAAGACCCCGATAGTTTCCATCAGAGGCTTTGCAAGGCAGCTTCAGAGTGAGGATCTTACCGAGGATGAAAAGAAAAAATATGCCGAGATAATTGCAAATGAGAGTGAAAGACTCTCAAATATGGCGACTAATGTTCTGCTTCTTTCAAAGCTTGAAAATCAGCAGCTTGTGGGAGAAAAAAAGCTATATTCTCTTGATGAGCAGCTTCGTGGCTGTGTTTTGCTTTTTGAAAAGGAGTGGGAGAGGAAAAATATCGAGATGGATATTGAGCTTGATGAAATAGAATATAACGGCAATGAGGAGCTTATGAGCCATATTTGGATAAACCTCATTGGAAATGCCGTCAAATATACTCATGATGGCGGAAGGATAGCCATTCGTGCCTCTGTTAAGAATAAAGAAACTGTGATATCGGTCTCCGATAACGGAATAGGCATGAAGGGTGAGGTCATGAAAAGGATATTTGACAAATTCTATCAGGGAGATAATTCTCATTCGGAAAGCGGAAACGGTCTCGGACTCTCGCTTGTAAAGCGTATAATGGAGCTTTGCGATGGACGCATCAAGGTGGAGAGCGAGCACGGGAAGGGAACTGAATTTACTGTTTTTCTTCCGTTTTCTTAAATGTTTATATTGTGTTTATTTTCCTGTGCTAAAATATGAGAAACTAAAAAATGTGTATTTTTAGGTGTTTCATTGCCATATAATTTTAAATACGGAGGTAGAATATGGGACTGAAAGACAGATTTATAAGATTTATGTACGGAAGATATGGCGCAGATGAGCTTTATAGGTTTTTGACTATTGTTTTTTATGTTCTGTTCTTTCTTAATCTGTTTGTGGGCAGCTATGCTTTGAGTGCCTTCGCAGTAGTAATTCTTATATTTATGACATACAGAGTGTTTTCCAAAAATATTTCGGCAAGAAGAGCTGAAAATGAAAAATATCTTGCCATAAAAAGATCATTTGACGGCTTTATAAAGCTTCAAAAGAACAAATGGCGCGACAGAAGAACACATATTTATAAAAAATGCCCACATTGCGGAGCTGTTCTGCGTTTTCCAAAAAAGAAAGGGAAGCATAGTGCCCACTGCCCCTCATGTAAATGGGATTTTGATGTAAAAGTATAACACTTGGGAGTTAAAAATGTTAAAAAGATTTAAGGGTGAGTTTTTTACAGTACCAAATTTACTATCATATGCCCGCATCATTTTGATACCTTTTATCATGTGGACGTATTTTCTCAAAATGAAATATCTTTCGGCATCTCTTATCGTGGTGTCGGGGCTTACCGACTGCATAGACGGTTATATTGCAAGGCACTATGAGCTTATAACGGATTTTGGCAAGATAATCGATCCCATTGCGGATAAGCTGACACAAATAACCGTGGTTGCTTGCCTTGCGTATAATTATCCTTTGATGCTCGTTCTTGTGGGCGTGCTGATCTTTAAGGAGATTTTTGTGGGGCTAATGGGCTTTTTGGTTCTAAAGGCAACCGATATTGTTGACGGCTCAAAATGGTATGGCAAAATGGCAACAATAATGTTTTATCTGATAATTGTTTTGCTTCTTGTCATCCCTATGACAGTTCAAGCGGCAAATCTTCTTATTTTGTGTTGCCTTTGTGCAATGGTGCTTTCTCTTGTGCTATATACCGTAAGATATGCTATGATACTTTCGGGAACACATAAAAAAATAAAATGATTTTAAATGATAAGGAGCTGTTTCACTGCATCGTGAATCAGCTCCTTGTTCTTTATTTTTTTGGAAGAAAATCTTTTATACTTTCTCTCACAAGATGGAAATCGTTTGTCATTATCGTATCGATGCCCATTTCCAAATGCTTTATGGCTTCTTCGCCCTCGTCAGCTTGACAGTAGTTGCATTTTATGCCGTTTGCGTGAGCTCTGTCTATCATTTCCTTGTCAAAGGGGCGCCAAAATACGAACTGCACTTTATCAAATCCATGCTCAATTGCAAGCTCGACCATTTTTGCATTTCCTTCCTGTCCGCTCCTTGAGCCTTGGCAGTATGAAGCACCCGGAAGAAGCTTTCTCATTTCAAGAAGGCTTTCGGTATGCGTTGTCATAAAATATACGTGCTTTTCGCAATCGTATTTTTTGACGAGAGAAGCTATCTGCCCGTATCTTGGGTTAATATCGTTTTCGGGGTCATCAAGAGCATCCCAGATCTTTACATGAATATTCATAATAACTCTGCCGGCAAACTGCTCGAGTATTTCCTCGAAGGTGGGAAGCTGAAGCCCACGAAGCTTTTCGCTGAATTTGCTTCCGAAATCAAGAGCTTTAAGTTCAGAAAGAGTGCGATAACCGATATATCCCTCACCGTTTGAAACTCGTTCGAGCTTGGGATCATGTGCTGTTACAAGCTCGCCGTCCTTGGTTGACCAAAGATCGAATTCTATCTCATCCGCACCAAGCGCAATAGCGGCTGCAAATGCCGGCATCGTGTTTTCGGGTGCAATGGTATTAAAGCCGCGATGAGCACAAACTCTGGGGTAGGGCATATTCATGTCGTCCTGAACAAAACCGTTTTTTATATGAAACCTCCGGCATTGATAAAAACAAAAATTATGTAACCGAGCCTGTAAGCCGGGTTCTGTCGTGAGCGATCATCAATCTTCGCCGTGTGTCACCACACGGCTTCAATGCAAAAGCATTGTGCCACCTGCGGATATATGTCGGGCAAACGATCCGCTTGCGGTGTTGCTTCGGATAGGGTTTACATTGCCCCCCTTGTTACCAAGGGAGCGGTGAGCTCTTACCTCGCCTTTCCATCCTTACCCCGAAGGGCGGTTTATTTCTGTTGCACTTTCCCTAAGGTCACCCTCGGCTGACGTTATCAGTTATCCTGCCCTGTGAAGCCCGGACTTTCCTCATGATAATACCTTTCGGCAACATATCACGCGACCGCTTAGCTCGGTTACCCAACTATTATACAACATTTAGCTCCGAAAGTCAACAAAATGTTTTCGGCAAATAGGAATTTGTTGAGTTACTTATTTTTGATAATCGCATGCTAAAAATTCATAAAAATTGTGATGATTCTTTTGAGCGAATCATCCCGTTGATTTTTTAAATGAGCGTTACATCCCATTCCGCAAGATACTGCGCAAGAAGCACAACATCCTTTATATTGATTTTGCCATCTCCATTGCAGTCGGCGGCTTTTTCATCAATTTCAACATTCCAGCCCGCAAGATATTGTACCAAAAGAACAATAGTAACACTTGCAAGACTGCTGCAGTAAGAGAACGCATAATTACCAATACTTGTAACACCATTTGAAATTTTTACGGTTCTAACATAACCTCCGTATGAATGCCACGGAACTTCTTCTGGATATGGGTAATTTGTCATCTCTCCTGTGCCTGAAATTTCAAGTAGACCTGTTTCGGTATCAAGGGTAAAGGTGACATTTTCGTCGCAGCTTCCCGTATAGGTCGCTGCGAAAGCTGAAAGAGACAAAAGTGTGCCGAGAAGTGCCGTGGCAGCGAGGATTAAAAGGAATTTTAAAGTCTTTTTCATCGTGATTTTCTCCGTATTTTAGTGTAAAACTCGTTGCAATTTTCATGATTGCAATATTTAAGTTTGTTATAGCATTTTTTTCATATTTTGTCAATGCTTTTGCTGATTTTCCGGAAAATAAGCAAAAAGAAAAGGAGCTGATCCGGCTCCTTTTTATGATATTCAAAATATTTTATTTCACGAAATCAAATTCAAAATCGTATATGGCAACCGTATCGCCATCCTGTGCACCGTGCTCTTCAAGCAGCTTTATAACGCCTGCCTTTATGAGCACCTTTTGGAAATAATTGAGTGACTCATAATCGCTGAAATTGATCTGCTCCAGCAGGTTGAAGAGCCATTCGCCCTCAACGATAAACATATCATTTTCACGGCGAACTGTCGTAACTCTGCCCTCGTCACTCTTTGCATATTCGTCCTCGGGAACATAATCGCTCTCATATATGGTAAGAGGAGGAAGAAATTTAAGTCTGTCTGCCACTCTCTGCACAAGTTCGTCCAGATTCTCTCCCGTAATTGCAGAAACATAGAGCATCTCCCATTCGTTATCGTCAACGAATTTCTCAAATGCTTCAAGATCAACATACTCCTCATTTATCATATCGCTCTTATTTGCGACGATTATCTGAGGTCTCGTTGCAAGCTCAGGGCTGTATTTTAAAAGCTCACTGTTTATCTGCTTTATATCCTCAATGGCGTCTCTTCCCTCAAGCTGTGAAATATCCACAACATGGATAAGAAGGCGGCATCTTTCAACATGGCGAAGGAACGCATGACCAAGACCTGCTCCGTCTGCCGCACCTTCGATAAGTCCGGGAATATCTGCGGCAACGAAGCCCTTTTCGTCACCTGTTCTGACAACTCCAAGATTAGGCGAAAGAGTTGTAAAATGATAATCTGCGATCTTCGGCTTTGCAGCGCTTATTCGCGAAAGGATAGAGGATTTTCCCACATTCGGAAAGCCTATAAGGCCTACATCCGCAAGCATTTTAAGCTCCAGAATGACCTCCTTTTCTTCACCCAAAGTACCGTTCTTGGCAAACATAGGTACTTGGCGTGTTGGCGTTGCAAAATGCTTATTACCCCAGCCGCCTCTGCCGCCGCGACAGCAGATAAAAGGCTCACAATCTGACATATCCTTGATTATTTTGCCAGTTTCCGCATCCTTTATAAGTGTTCCGGGGGGCACGAGTATTTCAATATCCTTGCCGTTTGCACCGTGGAACTTTGCTCCCGCACCGTTCTCACCGTTTTCTGCAACAAATTTTCTCTTATAACGGAATGCGAGCAGAGTATTTGAACCCTCGTCTATACGGAAAACAACATTTCCGCCTCTTCCACCGTCGCCGCCGTCGGGGCCGCCTCTGGCAACATATTTTTCTCGTCTGAAGGAAACAACGCCATGTCCGCCATTGCCCGCCTTCAGATATATTTTCACATTATCTACAAACATATTTTACCTTTCACCAACATCTGTTTTAGTATCGTCAACAAAAACCGTGCCTTTTTTGTCTGTCAGATTGAACACATCTCCATCCGAAACATCAACATACATAAAGCCGCTTGATCCCTCCGACAGATAGACAAGCCGATCTTTTTCTACTTTAAAATGATTAGTTATGTCATAGCTAACATCCGAAAAAGTGAGACAATCCCCCTCAAGTGTCCAAGCTCCATGCCCTATGTAGCTGCTGAGAAATCCTGCATAATAGGTAAATGTTCCATCCTCTTCAACGGTAATGGTAAATGCTCCTCCTGCACCGTCCTTTTCATATACATAGGTTTTTCCTAAAATATCCTGCGTGCTGATGCTTTCTTCTTTTTTTACCGAGCCACAGGAACAGAGCAAAACAACGGCAAAAACAAATATCAAAACAAAATATTTTTTCATAAGTTATACTTCATCGTCTCCCTTTTGCCTGATTATAAGGCGAATGGGAGTACCCCTAAAACCAAAGGTATCTCTAAGACAGTTTTCGATATATCTCTGATATGAGAAGTGGAAAAGCTCCACGCTGTTACAGAAAATAACAAATGTTGGAGGAGCAGTTGATACCTGCGTCATATAATATATCTTAAGTCTTCTTCCCTTATCGGAGGGCGGCTGAGTTCTTATCATCGCATCGCCAAGAACATCATTGAGCATTCCCGTGGGCACTCTCATAACATTCTGACCGTAAACATATTTGATCTGCTCAAAGAGCTTAGTAACTCTCTGTCCCGTCTTTGCGGAAACGAACATAAGCGGTGCATATGTCATATAAGCAAGTGCATTATAAACTCTGTCGGTAACGGTTTTTACGGTCGAGTTTTCCTTTTCCACCGCATCCCATTTGTTCATAACAACGATAGAAGCCTTGCCCGCCTCGTGTGCAATTCCCGCAATCTTTTCATCCTGCTCTGAAATGCCCTTCTCGGCATCAATCATAATAAGGCAGAC